>NZ_JBPKJP010000029.1:0-41749 GCF_051217035.1 Lysobacter sp. 1R34A | reverse complement strand
GCGGGCGCCGGGATCGGCGGCAGGGGCGCGGTGGCGTCGTTCGGCGCGGCCGGCGGCAAGGTGGTCCAGCCCACGCCGCTCGGTTCGGGCGGTGGCGGCGACGGCGACGATAGGATCGGCGCGATGTCGAGCAAGGGGCGCTGGGCGATGGCGTCGAGCCGCTGCAGCACCGCATAGCCCTGGTCGCCGGACATGCCGGCCCAGTGATAGGCCGAGGCCAGGCGGTTGCTGTCGTGGGCGTCGATCGCGCTGGTGATCAGCCCGATCAGGTCGCGCAGATTGCGCGCGCAGCCGCCGACGTAGGCCTGTTGCTGCTTCTGCTGGGCGGCGGCGCCGCGCGGCAGGCGGTCGACCCCGCCGACCGCGGCGCAGTCGCGGTCGGTATAGACCGAATTGCCGTGGATGTCGGTGCAACGGCGGATCTGCGCCGGGGCGGAGCCCGGGTACAGCATCGCCACGGCCCACAGGGCGGTCGACGACAACAACAGGCAAAGGCGGGCGAACGAAGGCATCGGCGAAGACTAGCGCCGAGGGGCGGCGAGGGACAGTGCGGCGATACCGAACGCGGGCCGGGGGCCACGGTGACGCCGCCGTCGCGCCGCCGACGCCGCGGCCGGATCGCCGCGGCGTGGTGCAAGGACGCAGCCCACGGGCTGCGCCCTCGCGGCTGTCGCCTAGGCGGCGGTCAGCGGAACGCACCCACGGTGGCGGCGCGTTCGTTGAGCACGCGGGCGTTGTTGCTCTTCGCCGCGGTGCCCATCGGCACACCGTTGTAGGTGATGTTCGGGTTGGACCAATAGTTCAGGCGCGGGCAGTTGGAACCGCAGCTGTAGGCCATGATGGTGCGCCAGGTCTTGTTCGGCGCCCAATAGCCGTGGCCGTAGGCATAGGTGCCGTTGGTGCCGTTGTTCGGATCGTGGTGAGCGCCGAAGTTATGGCCGATCTCGTGGGCGAAGCTGTAGTAGCCGGTCATGCAGGTGTTGCCGACCACGCTGAAGGCGCTGGCCGCGTTCGAGTTGAGATAGCCCAGGCCGCAGTACGCCGGGTCGGTGATGATCAACACGTTGACGTCGGCGGCGATCGTGTTGCGGGTGGTGTGGTAGCTGTCGAGATAGCCGTCGCTGGTGCCGCGGAAGCGGCTCAGGTCGGTGTCGAAGCCGGCGCTGACGTAGCTGTTGGTGTAGTTGCCGGCCAGCTCGAAGCGCACGTTGACCGCGCTGTTGGCGAAGCTCTGGTTGCTCTCGGTGATCGCCAGGTTGGACTTGGTGGTGATGTTGCCGACCGCGTTGGCGGCCGCCTGGGTGTAGACCACCATGACGCGCACGGTGACCGGAGCCTTCTCGCCGGCGGCGGCCTCATTGAACTTGGGGTCGTTGAGGAAGGGCACGATCGGCTTGGCGGTGTAGCCCGCGGCCGGGTGATCCGGCGGCATCAGCGCCTCGTCGATCAGGCTGATGGTGTGGCCGCCGTTCTTGAGCGGATCGATGCGGTAGAGCTTGCCGCCGCTGCGCACGGTGCCGGACATCTGATCGCCCTGGCGCACGATGGTGGCCGATTCCTCCGGATCGCCGATGAGTTCGGCGCCGGTGAACCGGTTGATGCGCTTGAGCTGGGTGTTCGGGTCTCCGACCAGGCCCTGCCAGATCACCACGCCGTCGGACTTGCGCTCGGCCTGCAGCTTGTGCGCCTTGAGGCTGACGCCGGGTGCGAGGTTGAGCAGCAGTTCCTGCTGATTCTCGGTGATCTGAGCGGTGTTGGCGCGGACCAGGTCGACCTTGACCGCGGCGCGCTCGGCCTTGACGGCCTGGTAGGCGGTATCGGAGTTGGCGCTGCGTATCTGACTGACGGCAGGCGAAGAAAACAGCGGGGCCGGTTCGGCGGCCGAGGCGGCGCCGGCGAGGCCGAGCGACAGAGCGATGGCGAGGTTCAACGGCAGCAACTTGCGTGCGGACATGATGCGCTCTCTCCAGTGAGGACCGCTGCGCGTCGGGGCGCGGGGCTCCGACGGCGGTCGCGAGGGCATCGCCCGTCGTGGCGATGCGTCCTGCTGGCAGTGAGCTACCGCGCCGTCTCGCCGCTCAAGACCGAACTTGTCGCAGGACAAGTCGGAGATGAGACCTTTGCTAGCAATTCGTCATCGGCGCTCGCCGTGCAAAGCCGTTTCTTGACGCCTGCACTTGTTCTTTCAGGTGCCTGAATGCTTCAGGCGATGCGCGACAGCACCGTCAGGGTCGGCTTGGCCAGGTTGAGGGTGTAGAAGTGCAGGCCCGGCGCGCCGCCCTCGATCAGGCGGCTGCACAACTGCGCGACCACATCGGCGCCGAACTCGCGCACGCTGTCGACATCGTCGCCGTAGGCTTGCATGCGCTGGCCGATCCAGCGCGGGATCTCGGCGCCGCACAGGTCGGAAAACCGCCGCAGCTGGCTGAAGTTCGAGATCGGCATGATCCCCGGCACGATCGGAATGTCGATCCCGGCGGCGCGCACGTCGTCGACGAAACGGAAGTACGCATCGGGGTTGTAGAAGTATTGGGTGATCGCGCCGTCGGCGCCGGCGCGGACCTTGCGCTTGAAGTTCTCCAGGTCCGACAGCGCGTCGCGCGCCTGCGGATGGGTCTCCGGATAGGCCGCGACTTCGATATGGAAATGGTCGCCGGTCTCGGCGCGGATGAATTCGACCAGCTCGTTGGCGTAGCGCAGGTCGCCGGCGCTGGCCATGCCCGAGGGCAGGTCGCCGCGCAGGGTCACCAGGCGCCGGCACCCCAGTTCGCGATAGCGCGCCAACAGCTCGCGGATCTCCGCGCGGGTGCCGCCGACGCAGGACAGGTGCGGCGCGGCGTCGAGCCGGTGCTTATCGCGCAGACGCTGGATCGTGTCGGGGGTGTAGCTCAGGGTCGAGCCGCCGGCGCCGAAGGTGCAGGACACGTAGTTCGGCGAGTAGGGCTTGAGCTTGGCCGCGGACCGGTCCAGCTGGGTGCGCTGCTCGTCGGTCTTGGGCGGGTAGAACTCGAAGCTGATCGGCAGCATGGGCGAGTCGCACGGTGGTGGGTGACTGGATAATATCTCTCTATCGCGATGAATGAAACAAGCCTGTTCCAGTCCGGGCCGGCGCTTGCCTAAACTGGGGTCATTACCGCGATAAGTCGCCCATTCCCATGAGTACGAGCCGATGAATGCCGCCGAGCCCCATGCTCTCGATAACCCGATCTGGTCGTCCCTGCGCAGTCGCCACGCCGCGCTGGCGCTGAGCGCTGGGCCGCTCGCGCGCTACCCGGCGCAGGTCGCGCCGTTCATGGGCGTGGCCGAGGAGGGCGCCGACGCCGCGGCCGCTCTGGAGGAACTGGTGCCGGCGCAGGACACCGTCTTACTGCTCGACCGCGCACCGGCAGTGCCACCCGGCTGGGAGCTCGAGCACCTCGCGGACCTCGCGCAGATGATCTGCGAGGCGCCGATCGCCGGCGCCCCGGCGAGCGAGGACACGAACGACATCGTCGAACTCGGCGAAGACCAGCGCGGCGATGTGCTCGCATTGACCGCCCTGGTATACCCCCATTACTTCCGCCCGCACACGATGCGCCTGGGCCGCTACTTCGGCGTCTACCGCGACGGCCGCCTCGCGGCGATGATCGGCGAACGCATGGGCATGGACGGCTACACCGAAATCAGCGCCGTCTGCACCCACCCGGACTTCAACGGCCAGGGCCATGCGCGTCGATTATTGAGATTCCTGTCCAACGACAACCACGCTCGCGGGCGGATTCCTTTTTTGCACGTCAGCCACGAAAACCCGCGCGCGGTCGGGTTGTACGAACGCAATGGCTATCGCCTGAGGCGGGATATTCCGTTTTGGTCGTTGCGGCGTTCGTAGGCCCTAGCGGTCGCCGCACTGGCCTGCCGCTTGAGCTAAGCCGCCTAGCGATGCGCTTACGTGATCGATGCTTCCATCGGGCAGCAACGTGTCGCGGCTCGCGCCGCTCCTACCCCAAAGCCGCGCATCCAAGGGTAGGAGCGGCGCGAGCCGCGAACACGGTGCCGAGGCTCGCGGCGCTACTCCAGCTTAGCCGCGGAGTCTTCAAATCCCCGGAATACCCGGCACATCGTCCGGCAGGTCGATATCGGGCAGATCGATATCCGGCAGGCTCACGTCGGGCAAGTCGACGTCCGGCAACAGGTCCAGGTTGAGATCGGGCACGGCTACCGGCGGCAGGTCGGTAATGTCCGGGAACCAGGATTGTTCGGTCAAACGGTCGAACAAACGTTCGCCCTGTTTGCCGAGGGCGAGCGAAGGCCCCAGCGGGGTGAAGGCGAAGGGGCCGGCATCGCGCAGGTACTGCACGCCGGTGTCGCCGAGGATCTCCGGCACGTCTTCGGGTTCGAGCTTGCCGATGGTGATCTTGGTCTGGTCGATGCCTTCCTGGTTGAGCACGTCGCCGATGTCCGGGGTCAGCGCGATCACCGTCAGGTCCTGCACGGACAAGTCGTACAGGCCCGAGTCGACGTAGGCGTCGGGATGGCTGGCGAAGGCGAAGCGGCGGAACGCGGCGGAGTCGCGCTCCAGCTCGGCGAAGCCTTGCGGGTCGCGGATGCGGTAGTCCTCGATCGCCGTCTGCAGGGCGAGGGTGGTCTTGTCGCGCCATTCCAGCCCTTCCGGCGACAGGTCGGTGCCGTCCAGCGCGGCGAACCGTTCCATGTATTTGTCGCCATAGCCCAGGTAGTAGTCCGGCGGTTCCACGCCCGGATTGCGCGCCTGGAAGTCGGCGAGGCGCTGTTCGTAGTAAGCCGGGGTGCCGACTTCGACCGGGGCCGGGTCGTTGGCAGGCGGGGTGTAGCTCGGAAACGACGGGCCGTCGATGGGGCGGATCATGGCGTGCTCCTGCAGGGTTGCGCCGCCAGCCTAGCGGCCGCGATTGCGCCTGCCAGCCTCGGTAGGACCCTAGGTCGGCGGATGGTTCGCCGGTTCAGCCATGGGGGCATCAGTGTGTTGTGTGGCCCATTACACGCCTCCCTTCAGCCGATGCACCGTACTTGCGGGGGCGTGTCGCGGCTTGCGCCGCTCCTACCCTTGGATGCGCGGCTTCGGGGTAGGGGCGGCGCGAGCCGCGACCGGGATGCCGCGGTTGGCGGCGTCGCTGCGGTGAGCGATGTAGGGCGCCGGGGCGAGGGAACGTCGCGAGGAATAGAGATCGCAAAAAAAAACGGGCGCCGAAGCGCCCGTTTCGTGTCGCATCGATCCGCCTCGCGGCGGGACCGATCAATAGCGGTAGTGGTCCGGCTTGTACGGGCCGTCGACCGAGACGCCCAGGTACTTGGCCTGGTCTTCGGTCAGGGTGGTCAGCTTCACGCCGATCTTTTCCAGGTGCAGGCGCGCGATTTCTTCGTCGAGCTTCTTCGGCAGGATGTAGACCTTGGCTTCGTCGCTGTCCTTGTGGCCCACATGTTGATCCGTGCCAGATTCTGGTAGGTCTTCATCGCCGCTCGCATGCGCAGTTGACGTAAGTCGATACGCCGGTGAATCGAAGGAGTGTCGTAAGCGCCTATCGTGCAACTTCGGCACGATTCGGGTAGTGGTTTCGACGTGAATTCGATCCCGCGCCGCCGGTGATATTCGCCATCGCCATCGACGCCGCCATCGACGCCGCCAACGGCGACGGCGACGACGACGCGCAAGCCCTCAAGATCAATGCTTCGGACCAGCCATGCCGTCGAGCCTGAGAATCGACGGTTCCCAGCGGACAGCCAGCGAATGCTTTACTTCCTCAGGTCACATTTTGGTGTTTCCCGGTCTTGTGACGAGGCGCTCTGGTCGCTGACAATGCGATGGCCTCGCCTGTGTTCGAGGGCCGGCGCCAGTACGGCCAGCAGTAGCTTCTCGCCGCAAGTGCGGCAGCTTCAGTGAAAGGAATTCTTCGATGCGGCTGAGTGCTCGTCCCTGGACCCCGGTTGTGGTCTTTTTCGCATGGTTTCTTGCCTGTGCGCCAGTCGCGGCGCAACTGGCGCCGGATCATGTCTATGTCGCCTCGCGCTATATGCCGCACCTGGAGTATCAGAACTTCGGTACCCTGGCCGAAGCGGAGGCCTATCTGCGCACCGAGCCGGCAACTCCCATCGGTAATGCGTTGCTCGAAAGGACCGAGGTGCTCAACCTCGGTACCGATGTCGTTCTGAAGTACTCCGTTCCGAAGCGTAAGTACGTGCGGAGCGAGGACTACTACAGCGGGCACGTCAGCGGCAACCAGACCGATTGTTCGACCAACGGATGCGATACCGAAGCGCAGATGGTGGCGGCAAGCATGAAAGCCTACCCACTGCTCAACGAATATACCGCAAGCCTCCAGGGCAGCTATATCTCCGAGCCGTTTGCGGGCTGGTTTGGCGGCGAGAGGGCGGCGACCGTATACACCAATCCGACGCCGCAACCGGGTGACTCGCGCAGCCAGCGCTATGTCCTGGTGCACAATCCACGCACCGGCAACACGGACTACGCGTTTGCGCCTAACCGTACCGACCTCTATGAGTGTCCGCCGCTTTTCCACGCATCGGACAATCGTTCGAATGATCCGCGAATCGGCCCTTGGCCGCTGATTTGCCACAACTACGCGCGCGGTGAAATCCGCAAGATCGTCAAGCAATACGCGCCCAGCTGTCCGAAGCCGGCGGGTATCCAGTCGATCAATTCCCGAGTCGGCAACCCTTGCGCAACGGATACCGGGAATAAGGAGTATCGCGAATCTGACTTCGACTGGGACGGGTGGAGCTTCTCGCGAACCTACAATTCGATCGGCGATTTCGATCTCCAATCGGGGATGAGCGACAACTGGGCGCATTCCTTCTCGGATCGCCTTACCGTCAATATCTGGGGCGGCCCGGTTTTTTGGGTCCGCGCGGACGGTTACGTGGAGTGGTTTGCCGAAACCGCGACATCCGGTGTGTACCGGCCTTCGAGCAGCAACGATACGGCGCTGCGCAAGCAAATCGATCCGGCGACGATCGCGGCGAAAGGGGTGTGGGAACTGATGCTGCCGGATGGCAGCCGGTTGTGGTTCGATGCGAACGGCCGGCTCCGGCGCAGCGAGCGCGGAGCGCAAGTATTGGTGTTCGAGCGCTGCGGCGGCGTAGAGCTCGGCGCAGACTCTTGTCCTGACGACGCCAGCCTTGCCCGCGTCGTTAGCGCGAGCGGAAGGGAGCTGCGTTTCGGCTACATAGTGGTTTCCCTGCCCGGTGGCTCGGCCGGTTCGCGTCGTGCGATCCGTTTGCAAAGCATTTCTTCGGGCGGCACGGTGTTAATGCACTACGAGTACGACGCCTCGGCGCGCCTGGTACGCGCCCGTCATGGCGGCCCAACGGGCGTAGGACGGGAATACCTGTACGCGGAGGCGAACCGGCTGTGCCTGGATCATCTGGGGAACGTGGTGTCGCCATGCAACGCAACCGCGTTCCCCAATCACCTCACCGGTGTGGTTGACGAGAACGGCGACCGGTATGCGACCTACTCGTATGACGACAAGGGCCGCGTCACCGCGAGCGAACATGCGGGCGGTGTGGGACGGGTGGCGTTGCACTATGTTTCTGCCAGCACGACCAAGGTCGCCTTGCCCGGCGGGGCGATCCAGACGTTTACCTTCAGTGCCGACGCGTACAAGAAGCCGATCAAGGTCGAGATCGCCGCTGCAACTGGGGAATCACAGACTATGCTGGCGAGCTACGCCAGCGACCGAGCCACCTCTACGACCGATGCCGGCGGTACGCGGACTGACTTCGCTAGCGATGGAGTGCGCGAGAGTTCGCGCATCGAAGGGCTTTCTCCCTCCGGCGCGGCAACCGCGCATACGCGCGCCACCAAGACCGACTGGGATGCGCAAGCGGGAAGGCCGTCGCGGGTCCGCCGCTACGACGCGACCAATGCGTTGATCGCCCAGACCGATATCAACTACAACGCGCGCGCCCAACCGTTGACGGTCTCCGTGGTCGACCCGGGCAATGCGGCCGAAACTCGCGTGATCGCGACGACGTACTGCGAGCAGGCCGACGTGGCTATCGGCTTGTGTCCGCTGCCCGGCCTGACGATTTCCGTCGACGGGCCGAGAACCGATGTAAGCGACGTCACCCGTTACGACTACTACCCCAACGACGATATCGGCTGTGCGGTCGGGTCTTCGTGCCGTTATCGGAAGGGCGATCTGTGGAAGATCACCGATGCGCTCGGCATGGTCACCGAGCGTCTGGGCTACGACGCCTCGGGCCGCGTGCTTTCGAGCAAGGATGCCAATGGCGTAGTAACCGACTCCGAGTATCACTCGCGAGGCTGGTTGAGCGCGCAAAAGGTCCGCGGGCCGGACGCGGCGGTCGAAACCGATGACTTGATCACGCGCATCGAATACTTTCCGAGTGGTCTGGTCAAGCAAGTGACGCTGCCCGACGGCAATTTCACGCGTTACGGCTACGACGCAGCGCACCGACTCATCAGCGTCGAGGACCGCTCCGGCTCGGCGATCCGCTATACCTTGGATGAAGCGGGCCAGCGGGTCCAGGAAGATTTCAAGAAAAGCGACGGCGTGATGTATCGAACGCTCGCCCGGATCTATGACGCGCTCGGCCAGCTGAAGACCTACAAAGACGGCCTGGGCCACGAGACCCAATACAGTTACGACGCGGCGGGCCGCTCCGATAAGATAACCGACGCACTCGGTCGTATCGGCGACGACGACCATGATCCGCTGGGTCGATTGGTGCGTAACTTGCAGGACGTCGGTGCCGGACGAATCAACGCCGAGACCCGTTTCGAGTACGACGCATTGGATCAGCTGGTCAAGGTGATCGATCCGAAGGGTCTGGAAACGACCTATACGTACGACGCATTCGGTAGCTTGGTTCGCTTGGTCAGTCCCGATACCGGCACCATGAGCTACACGTATGACCGTGCGGGCAACCGCAAGACCCGCACCGATGCTCGCGATGTTATCGCCAGCTACAGCTATGACGGACTGGGGCGGCTGGCGCAGGAGTCGTATCCCGACGCGGCGCTGGGCACGAGCTACGCCTACGACACCGTCGCCGAGGGTTGTCCTGCTGGCGAAACCTATGCCAAGGGGCGGCTTAGCCAGACCAGCGGCACCGGCGGCACCGTACGCTATTGCTACGACCGCTTCGGCCGCATGGTGCGCAAGACGATTCAAACTACCGGCCCTGTTCTTACGTTGCGCTATGGCTACAGCGATGCGGACGCGCTGAAGTCGATCACCTACCCCGACGGCACCGTCGCCGATTACGTTCGCAGCACCCACGGTCAGATCATCGAGGTCGGCGTAACCCGGCCCGGCGTCGCCCGCGAGATTCTGGTGACCTCCGTGGATTACTACCCATACAGTTCGCCTGTGGGTTGGACTTACGGCAACGGACGTCCAATGACCCGTGGTCTGGACCGCAACTACAACGTCTATAAGCTCCTGGGCTCGCCGATGGATGGCCTGTCGGTTTACTTGCAACGCGACGCGGTAGGCAACGTGAAGCAGCTAAGCACGGCCGATCAGTCCCAGATTTTGGCGCGGTATGAGTACGACGCCTTGAACCGGCTGGCTCAGACTCAGGACGGCCCTACCGGAACCGCGCTGGAAAGCTATCGCTACGACGCAACCGGCAACCGTCTGAGCATGCAGAACGGCGGTGGGCTGCAGACGTATGTTTATCCGGCCACCAGCCATCGCTTGCAGAGCGTCGGCGGCGTGGACCGAACTTACGACGCAGCCGGCAATACCTTGAACATCGGCAGTCCGGCGCGCGAGTTCGTTTACAACGATCTGGGGCGGATGAGCCAGGTCAAGGCCAACGGCTCCACGACTATGCGGTATGCCTATAACGGGCAAGGACAACAAGTAAGGCGCTACATCGGAACTCAGGCGCGCCATGCGTTCTACGACGAATCGGGACGCTGGCTGGGCGAGTACGACGATACGGGCGCGGCGCTGCAGCAAGTGGTGTGGCTGGACGGCCTCCCTGTCGGTCTACTCGACGATGTTGGCGGCGGGCAGAAACTGCATTACATCGAGCCGGATCATTTGGGCAGCCCGCGGGTCGTGATCGATCCCGCGCGTAACGTGGCGGTGTGGAAGTGGCAGATCAAGGGGGAGGCGTTTGGAGCGACCCAGCCGGGACAGGATCCCGATTTGGATGGTGTCGAGTTCGTATTTGATATGCGGTATCCGGGGCAAAGGTACGATGAGGCCAGTCGCCTGAATTACAACTACTTTCGCGACTATGATCCAGAGTCGGGGCGGTATGTGCGGAGCGATCCGATCGGGCTTCGGGGCGGCATAAGCACGTATGCGTACGCGGACGGCGCGCCAATGGATTCCGTGGACTTCTACGGGCTGCAATCAAAAAAGCTTCCTGGCACTCCCGGAAGCACGCCTAACCCGTGGAATCAGTACCAAAACAGTCGCAGCGGCGATGGCAGCAGCATGGAGGACCGTGTGCGCGACTATCGCCAGGATCAACTGAATCAGATGGGCAATAAGGGGCCGGGTCCTGAAGAGGGGGCCGACAAGCTCACTCCATTCGGCGAAATGATTTGCACCCTGGTAGTTTGCTACAAAAAGGATGCCCCGAATCTTTGCAATCGTTCGGATGGTTGGTACCGAGAGTACTTTGTTCCGCGAGATCCGACGATGGCACAGGTGAACCGGATGAGGAATTGCGACTGCGTCAAAGCGAAGCATGTACTTTCTTACCAGCAACCTCAGGCCGATATCGAGGATGCATTGGAAATTTTGACCAGGTATCTCCAGGCAAGGAGTTCCAGGCTCCGTGGTAGATGAGAGCAGGGATGCGGGGCATCTGCGCATGGTCATTTCCGTGCGGCTCGGGATTTATCGCATCATTCGCTCGATCTTGGTGAAAGTGGGGTTCCGCGGTCGGGACTCGGCTTTGCGGCATATGTCGTGGGTCGCGCGTAACGCGCGTCGCCAAAAAAAGGGCGCCCGAGGGCGCCCTTTTCCTTTTTACTCATCGCACGCAGGCGAGTCGATCAGTAGCGGTAGTGGTCCGGCTTGTACGGGCCGTCGACCGAGACGCCCAGGTACTTGGCCTGGTCTTCGGTCAGGGTGGTCAGCTTCACGCCGATCTTTTCCAGGTGCAGGCGCGCGACTTCTTCATCGAGCTTCTTCGGCAGGATGTAGACCTTGGCTTCGTAGTTGTCCTTGTTGGCCCACAGGTCGATCTGCGCCAGGGTCTGGTTGGCGAAGGAGTTCGACATGACGAAGCTCGGGTGGCCGGTGGCGCAACCGAGGTTGACCAGGCGGCCTTCGGCCAGCAGGAAGATCGAATTGCCGTTGGCGAAGGTGTACTTGTCGACCTGCGGCTTGATGTTCAGGCGCTTGGCGCCCGAGGCGGCCAACGCATCGACCTGGATCTCGTTGTCGAAGTGGCCGATGTTGCAGACGATCGCCTGGTCCTTCATCTGCTGCATGTGGGCCAGGGTCAGCACGTCCTTGTTGCCGGTCGTGGTGACGTAGATGTCGCCGCGGCCGAGGGTGCTCTCGACGGTGTTGACTTCGAAGCCTTCCATCGCCGCCTGCAGGGCGTTGATCGGGTCGATCTCGGTGACCACGACGCGGGCGCCGTAAGCGCGCAGCGAGTGGGCCGAGCCCTTGCCGACGTCGCCGTACCCGCAGACCACGGCGACCTTGCCGGCCAGCATCACGTCCATCGCGCGCTTGAGGCCGTCGGCCAGCGACTCGCGGCAGCCGTAGAGGTTGTCGAACTTGGACTTGGTGACCGAGTCGTTGACGTTGATCGCCGGGACCAGCAGCGAGCCGGCTTCGGCGAGCTGGTACAGGCGGTGCACGCCGGTGGTGGTCTCTTCGGACACGCCCTTCCAATGCTTGACCACTTCGTGCCAGAAGCCCGGGCGCTCGGCGTGCACGCGCTTGAGCAGGTTCTTGATGACCTGTTCTTCGTGGTTGCCCGACGGGGTGTTGACCCAGCCGTCGCCGTTTTCGAGCTCATAGCCCTTGTGGATCAGCAGGGTGACGTCGCCGCCGTCGTCGACGACCAGTTCCGGGCCGCGGAACTTGACCGCGCCGTCGCCCGGGAAGGTCAGCGCTTCGAGGGTGCAGTCCCAGTACTCTTCCAGCGACTCGCCCTTCCAGGCGAACACCGGCGTGCCGCTCGCGGCGATCGCGGCGGCGGCGTGGTCCTGGGTCGAGAAGATGTTGCACGACGCCCAGCGCACGTCGGCGCCGAGGTCGCGCAGGGTCTCGATCAGCACCGCGGTCTGGATGGTCATGTGCAGCGAGCCGGTCACGCGCACGCCCTTGAGCGATTGCGCAGCGGCGTACTTCTTGCGGATCGACATCAGGCCCGGCATTTCGTGCTCGGCGATGTCGATTTCCTTGCGGCCCCAATCGGCCAGCGAGATGTCGGCGACCTTGTAGTCGCCTTCGGTCGAGAAGGTCTTAGGTACTGCGTTCATGCTGTGTCGCTCCAGTTCTTTGGGGAGCCGGCGGATGCCGGGTCCGGCGAGTCATCGCTTCAAAGCGATCGCTCAAACCGGGCGCCGTTGGGACTACGCCTCGCCGAGCCTGGCCGTCATTCTGGAAGTCCGCAGCGGGTGCGGGCTTTGCGGAAAGATCCGCGGACGACGGTCGCAGCGCCCCTCGGCGGGCTGAGCGCGCAGTATATCGCGGCGCCCATGACCGCCGCACGGCGCCGGGCCGGATGCGCCTGAATATGACGTTCATCGCGAAACCGCGCGGGCCGGTTTGCGGTCCCGAACGTCGCCCGAATGCATCCGCCCGGCGGCCCGGGCAGCCCCAATGGCATAGGCCGGCGGTCGCCGCCTCGGGCTAAGCTCGGGCGGGGTGCCCGGCCAGGCGAGTTCGCATCGGCCGAGCGCCGGCCGGGCCGCGGCGCTCAAGACTTCTTCACTTACGGATCGGATCGAGCATGAACTCAATCGCGCGACGCAGCGGCCACGACGGCCTGTCCTTCCCTAAGCCGCCGTTCCGGGCCCTGCGCCGGCCGGGCCTGCTGCTTCTGCTGTTGCTCCTGCCGGTCTCGGCGGCGAGCGCGCAGACCGCCCCGGCCAGCGGCTACCAGCTGCCGCCGAAGGCCTTGCAGGCCATCGTCGATGCGCCGCGACCGCCGCAGATGTTCACCAGCCCGAAGCGCGATACGGTCGCCCTGGTGCAGACGCCGTCGTTGCCTGGCATCGAGGTGGTCGCGCAGCCGGAACTCAAGCTCGCCGGCCTGCGCATTCATCCGCGCACGCGCGCGCAAAGCCGCTTCACCTTCGGCACCGGCCTGAGCCTGCTCGATATCGCCAGCGGCAAGAGCCAGGACGTGGAAGGCTTGCCGGCGCCGTTGTCTCTGGCCACCCTGGACTGGTCGCCGGACCAGCGCTGGATCGCCTTCAACCGGGTCGACAGCGCCAGCGGCGCCAACGAGCTGTGGCTGGTCGAAGTGAGCCGGCGCCGCGCGCACAAGCTGGTTTCCGGCCTCAACACCGTCTCCGGCCGCGGCTATGCCTGGATGCCCGACAGCCGCCGCCTGCTGGTGCAGTTGCAGCCCGAAGGGCAGGGCGAGGCGCCGCCGACCGACGCCACCCCGAGCGGGCCGGCGGTGCAGGAAACCGAAATCAGCGCGACGGTGCGGCAGATCCGCACCTACCAGGACTTGCTGCGCAACGAGAGCGATGCGCGCGTGTTCGAGTACTACCTGCGCTCGCAACTCGCCACCGTCGACCTGGCCGGGACGGTCGTGCGCGCCGGCGCGCCGCAGCTGTACCTGGAAGCGACGCCGTCGCCCGACGGCCGCCATGTCCTGGCGACCCGGGTCGAGCGGCCGTTTTCGTACCAGGTGCCGGTGTCGATGTTCGCGCACCGTATCGAGGTGTTGGCGCCGGACGGCAAGTTCGAGCACGAGATCGCGCGCCTGCCCTTGGTCGACGGCCTGCCGACCGGCAACGATGCGGTGCCGACCGGCGTGCGCGAGATCGCCTGGCGCGGCGATGCGCCGGCGACGCTGATCTGGGCCGAAGCCCAGGACGGCGGCGACCCGGCGCGCAAGACCGAGATCCGCGACGCGGTGATGATGCAGGCGGCGCCGTTCGAGCGCCCGCCGCAGACCCTGATGCGCCTGAGCGCGCGCTATGCCGGCGCGCATTGGAGCCGCGGCGATCTCGCCCTGGTCGACGAATTCTGGTGGAAGACGAGGCAGACCCGGCAATGGCGGATCGCGCCGGACCACGGCGATCGCGCGCCCGAACTGATCTTCGAAGGCTCGAGCGAAGACCGCTACAACGATCCCGGCGACCCGGTCAGCATGCGCGACGAAAACGGTCAGCGCCGCCTGCTGACCAGCGCCGACGGCGCGAGTCTGTTCTACATCGGCCGCGGCGCTTCGCCCGAAGGCGACCGGCCCTTCCTCGACCGCTACGACCTGGCCGACAAGAAGCGGACCCGGCTGTTCCACTCGCAGGCGCCGCATTACGAAGCGCCGCAGGCGTTGCTCGACGATCGCGGCCAGCGCCTGTTGACCCTGCGCGAGTCGCCGACCGAGCCGGGCAATCTGTACCTGCGCGACCTGTCCGCCGCCGATGCGGCGCCGCGCGCACTGACCCGCTTCCCGCATCCGACGCCGCAGCTCAAAGACATCAGGAAAGAACAAATCCGCTACAAGCGCGGCGACGGGGTCGAGCTGACCGCCGACCTGTACCTGCCGCCCGGTTACGACGCCAAGCGCGACGGCCCGCTACCGTTGCTGATGTACGCCTATCCCGCCGAATTCAAGTCGGCCGCCGCGGCCAGCCAGGTCAATGGTTCGCCGTATCGCTTCAACGCGGTCAGCTACTGGGGTCCGCTGCCGTACCTGGCGATGGGGTATGCCGTGCTCGACAACCCGTCGATGCCGATCGTCGGCGAAGGCGAGCGCGAGCCCAACGACACCTACATCGAGCAGCTCACCGCGAGCGCGCAGGCGGCGGTCGACGAAGTGGTACGCCGCGGCGTCGCCGACCGCGAGCGCATCGCGGTCAGCGGCCATTCCTACGGCGCCTTCATGACCGCGAACCTGCTCGCCCACACGCGCTTGTTCAAGGCCGGTATCGCCCGCAGCGGCGCCTACAACCGCACCCTGACGCCGTTCGGCTTCCAGGCCGAAGAGCGCAACTACTGGCAGGCCGAACCGACCTACCGGGCGATGTCGCCGTTCAACTACGCCGACAAGATCAAGGACCCGCTGCTGTTGATCCACGGCGAGCAGGACAACAACTCCGGCACCTTCCCGGTGCAGAGCGAACGCCTGTTCGCCGCGATCAAGGGCCTGGGCGGCAAGGCGCGCCTGGTGATGCTGCCTAACGAGAGCCATGGCTACCGCGCGCGCGAATCGATCCTGCACATGCTGGCCGAGACCAACCACTGGCTGGACCAGTACGTCAAGAACGCCAAGCCCGCGGCGGCGCCCGCCGCGAAGGGCAAGGACAAGTCGGCGGCGGCGAAGTAGCCCGTCCGGCTCGCCGCCGGACATCGCACCGATCCCGAAGGGCCGCTCATGCGGCCCTTTTTCGTTAAGCAGGACAACGAGGGCCCATGCCGCCGGCACCGGCTGCGTCCGGCCTTGCGCCGGCGGGTCTCGGATCTCCGCACGGCAGGCGCATCGAACCCCTGACGAAGGAGCGCGAACACCATGCGAGTCAAAGTAGGCCTGGACGAATGGCTGGCGGCCGACCCGAAGCAGACCGAGCTGATCACCGATGGTCTGCTGGGTTGCGTTGCGGTGGCATTGACCGGCAAGGACCGGATCGCCCTGACGCATGTCTACGATGTCGCCAAGGACGGCGAGCTATGGCCGGGGTACCGCGAGAAACTCGACGATGCCTTGCAAGCCTCGCAGTTGGGCGAGCCGAAGGACATCCGCGCGGTGCTGGTGTATTCCGATCACACCAGCGGACCGTTGTGCGAGCGTATCGGGAGTTGGCTGTCGCAGCATGGCATCCAGTCGCAACGACGGCAGGACGACGGCTGCCGGGTGTCGGATTCGGTGTCCGGGCCGATCGTCGTCGGCAAGAGTCTGGACCGCAGCGACGACTACACCTACGGGTATCGGACCACGAGCGAGGCCGACCTGCCGGTGGCCCGGTCCGCGTTGTCGAAGGACGCGGGGGCGGCCACGCCGGCGTTGCGGGACCCGCGGGTTTCGCTGGCGGACGCGAAGACGCCGACCTTGGGCGAGCCGTCGCATCCGGGATATCCGTTGTATGCCTCGATTCTCGGCGGCGTAAAGGCTTTGGACGGCGGCATGTTCAAAGGCAATGATATCTGGGAGCAGCAGATCGCCGCCGAATTGACCGCGCGATGCCTCGATGCCGGCGTCCGCGAGGTCAGGCAAGTCGCCTCGGGCACCAACGATGCCGATCAAGTGTTCGTGCTCCCGGCCGGCCGGCAGGAGTCCGCACCGCACGATCTGTGCGTGGACGCCTTGGACGTCAACGAGGAGACCATCGCCAACGCGAGCGAACGCGCCTTCAAGCACTATGCGCCGATCGGCCAGCACAGCGAAACGCAGGGGGGGCAGGCGCAAACCCAGCAGAGCGGCCTGACCAAGGGCATCTAAAGCGGCGTTGCGACGGCGCGCCCCGACCGTATCGGCCGCCGTTTCGCGTTGAGTAATCAGTTCGACGCGGCGAATTCGTCGCCGCGATCCCTCGAACCCGAAGTCTGCTCGTCATGACGGAGAATGCAATGAACGATCGAGTCAAAGTCGGTTTGAACGAATGGATCGTCGCCGATGCCGGCACCACGGATCTGGTCACCGACGGTTTGTCCGGTTGCGTGGCGGTGGGGCTGGCGGGCAACGGCAAAGTCGCGCTGTCGCACGTCTACTCGGGTTGCGACAGCGAGAAGGCCTGGGGCGACTACCATCCCAAGCTGGAAGCGGCCCTGGAAAATTCGGGCTTGGGCGACCTGCGCGGGAAGAAGGCCGTGCTGGTATGCGCCCAGGGCGGAGACGCCGGCGGCCAGGACGGATGGTTGCCGGCAAAGCTCAAGACCTGGCTCGAAAGCAAAGGCGCGGTCGTCGAAACCCGGCAGGACAACGGCTGCCGGATTTCGGTCGACGCCGATGGGGTGACCTCGACTCTCAAGAAACACGACACCGCCGAGTTCTACAGCCACGACTACAAGACCTCGCGCGATTACGGACTGTCGGCCGACCCGAGTACCGAAGCGGCCACCTTGGCGACGCTCGGCAAGCCTTGTTACCCGGCGGCGCTGGCGCAGTCGAGGGAAACGCCCAGCGTGTCGACGCCGGTTTTGGCGGTCGGGGCAAGCAAACCGGCCGAAGCGGCGGCGCTGACCGATAAGCACCACCCGATGCATGGCCTGTACGCGGAAATCCTGGGTAAGGTGCCCGGCAAGGCGTTCGATCTGCAGGAAGGCGAGAACGTCGCCGATTTGTTCAGCGCTCAACAAGCGGCAGCGGCCCTGACCGTGGCCTGCATGAAGCGAGGCATCTACGGCGACATCGACGAGATCAAGACCTTCGTCCCGCCGGGCAAGGAGGACACGATGCTGAGCGCGACCAACCGCGCGCCCATCGAATCGCGCACCTTCGCCGCGGTGAATCTGGAAGACGTATGCGATATGTCGATGTCGAAGCTGAGCGCCGAGGCGGCGAGCCTGCATGCCGCGCGCGCGCTGTCGGCGACGCCGTCGAATACGAACCCATCGCAGACCCTGGGCAGCACCTCGCCCCAGCATTTGTAAGGCCGCGGCCAAGCGGCGCGACCACGAAAAAGGGCCGCTTTCGCGGCCCTTTCTCTTGAGGCGATGTCGCTGCCGGCTTATTTCTTCAGCCCGGCATCCTTGCGCAGGTCGTCGGCCTTGTCGGTCTTTTCCCACGAGAACGCGGTCGCGGTCTGCTTCTTGCCGGCGCCGTCGACGTAGCCGACTTCCTTCGGCTTGCGGCCGAAGTGGCCGTAGGCGGCGGTGGGCTGGTAGACCGGGTGGATCAGGTCGAGCATCTTGACGATGCCGTACGGGCGCAGGTCGAAGTGCTTGCGGATCAGCTTCTCGATCTTGTCGTCGCTGATCTTGCCGGTGCCGAAGGTGGTGACCGAGATCGAGGTCGGCTCGGCCACGCCGATGGCGTAGGAGACCTGCACTTCGCACTTGTCGGCCAGACCGGCGGCGACGATGTTCTTGGCGACGTAGCGCGCGGCGTAGGCGGCCGAACGGTCGACCTTCGAGGGATCCTTGCCCGAGAACGCGCCGCCGCCGTGGCGGGCCATGCCGCCGTAGCTGTCGACGATGATCTTGCGGCCGGTCAGGCCGCAGTCGCCGACCGGGCCGCCGATCACGAAGATGCCGGTCGGGTTGATGTGGATCTTGTTCTTCGGCAGCTTCTCGAGCCAGGCCTTCGGCAGCACCGGCTTGAGCACGTGCTCGTACACGCCTTCGACCAGGTCCTTCTGCTTGATGCCCGGGTCGTGCTGGGTCGACAGGACCACGGCGTCGAGGCCGACCACCTTGTGCTCGTTGTCGTAGCGCAGGGTGACCTGCGACTTCGCGTCCGGACGCAGCCAGGGCAGCTTGGAGTTCTTGGCCTTGCGGATCTTGGCCTGCTGCTCGACCAGGCGGTGCGAGTAGTAGATCGGCGCCGGCATGAATTCCGGCGCTTCGTTGCAGGCGTAGCCGAACATCAGGCCCTGGTCGCCCGCACCCTGTTCTTCCGGCTTCTTGCGGTCGACGCCGGCGGCGATGTCGGGCGACTGCTTGCCGAGCATGTTGATGATCGCGCAGGTGTGGCCGTCGAAGCCGACGTTGGAGTTGTCGTAGCCGATGTCGTTGATGACCTTGCGCGCGATCGCCTCGATGTCGACCCACGCATTGGTGGTGACTTCGCCGGCGACGATGGCTGCGCCAGTCTTCACCATCGTCTCGCAGGCCACGCGCGCGCGCTTGTCCTGGGCCAGGATGGCGTCGAGGACGGCGTCGGAGATCTGGTCGGCGATCTTGTCCGGGTGGCCTTCGGAGACGGATTCGGAGGTGAACAGGTAGCTGGACATCGAGGCTATATCCTCGTATTCGGATAGAAAGATGGCCGCACATGATACAGACTCGGCCGCGAGCGCGCATTGTGCCGTGTCTTGGGGTTGCCGAGGGTTAAGCGGTCTTTAACTGCGGCCTATGTCCGGAATCTTCGGGGAAAAGCCGGCCTGCCGGGCGCCGCCGGGCGTGTCACCGGACTGACCCGAAACCGCCATGATGCTGTCGCCGGCCCGGCTCAGGCTCCGCGGCATACCGCCGCCGATGCGACGCCATGCTGCAATTCGAACGCCGACTGCAAGAGCGCTTCCCGCAATGGTTCCGGGGCCGCCGGGCCGGGATCGCCCGTCCTTTGCTGCGCACCATCGGCCGCTGGTCGGGTTTCGACCGGGTGGATGGCTTCCTGGCCGAGAACGGCCACCTGCGCGGCTTCGCCTTCGTCACCGCCGCGCTGGATTTCCTGCAGGCGCGCTACCTGGTCGAGGCCGCCGAACTGCAGCGGATCCCGGTCACCGGGCGCCTGCTGATCGTCGCCAATCATCCGTCCGGGGCGGTCGACGCCCTGGCCCTGCTCGATGCGGTCGGCCGCGTGCGCCGCGACGTGCGCATCGTCGCCAACGATTTGCTGTCGGCGCTCGACGGCCTCGAAGGCCTGATCCTGCCGGTGCGCATTCTGGGCGGCCGGCCGAGCCCCGACAGCCTGCACGCGATCGAGGCCGCGCTGCAGGCCGAACAATGCGTCATCGTGTTCCCGGCCGGCGAAGTCGCCCGGCTCGGGCTGCGCGGGGTCACCGACGGCCGCTGGCGGCGCGGCTTCCTGCGCTTCGCCCACAGGACCGCCGCGCCGGTGCTGCCGGTGCGGATCGAGGCCCGCAATTCGGCGCTGTTCTACGGCGCCTCGGCCTTGTTCAAGCCGGCCGGCACCGCCTTGCTGGCGCGCGAGATGTTCGCCCGCCGCGCGCGCCGGGTGGCGCTGCGCATCGGCCGGCCGCTGCAGCTGCCGCTCGACGGCGACGCCGAGCGCCTGCTGCGCGAAGTGCGCAGCGAACTGCACGCGATCGGCACGCCGCGCGAGCGCGCCGCGCCGGTCGGGCCGGAGCCCTTGATCGACGCGGTCGACCCGGCGCTGGTGCGGTCCGGGGTCGAGGCGATGGAGTCGCTGGGCCGCACTGTCGACGGCAAGCAGATCCGGGTCGGCGTGCTGCCGGCCGGCGCACCCCTGTTGCGCGAGATCGGCCGCCTGCGCGAGCTGACCTTCCGCGCGGTCGGCGAGGGCACCGGCCAGCGCCTCGACGTCGACGTCTTCGACAGCTGGTACGAACACATCGTGCTGTGGGACGCGGCCGAGGCGAAGATCGCCGGCGCCTACCGGATCGCGCGCGGCAGCCGGGTGCTGGCCGAGCGCGGCCTGGCCGGGCTGTATACCGCGTCCTTGTTCCGCTATGCCGACGACGCAATCCCGCGCCTGGCCCAGGGCATGGAGCTCGGCCGCAGCTTCGTCGTGCCCGAGTATTGGGGCAGCCGCAGCATCGATTACCTGTGGCAGGGCATCGGCGCCTATCTGGCCCGGCACCCGGGCGTGCGCTACCTGTTCGGGCCGGTCTCGATCAGCGCGGCCCTGCCGGCCGATGCGCGCGAGCAGATCGTCGCCTACTACGCCCGCTACTACGGCAGCGAGCAATCGGCCGCGGTGTCGAAGCAACCCTTCGTCTACCGGGCCGCGCCGCCGCAGTTCGACGCGCTCGATGCGGCGACCGCGTTCCGCGTGCTCAAGGGCAATCTGGATGCGCTCGGCGCCACCCTGCCGATGCTCTACAAGCAATACACCGACCTTTGCGAACCCGGCGGTGCGCGTTTTCTCGCTTTCGGCGTCGACCCGGCGTTCAGCGACGCGGTCGACGGCCTGATCGAAGTGGACCTGCAGCGCCTGCGCCCGAAGAAGCGCGAACGCTACCTCGGCGCCGCGCCGCGCGCGGCCGGGTCCGGCATCGAACCCATCGCCAGCGAGGCCGTGTCATGAGTCCTGCATCGATCGTGCAGTTGCCGGTGCGCCGCAGAGCCGTGTTCGTCTCCGACGTGCACCTGGGCGCCAAGCACTGCCATGCCGAGGAGTTCGCCGACTTCCTGCAGGGTTTGCGTTGCGATCGCCTGTACCTCGTCGGCGACATCGTCGACCTATGGTGGATGGCGCAGCGCCGCGCGGCCTGGGGCTCGGCCCAGTACCGCGTGGTCGAGGCGCTGCATGCGCTGGTGCGTGCCGGCACGGAACTGATCTACGTGCCCGGCAACCACGACCGCTCGATCCGGCGGTTCTGCGGCCTGGTGCTGCCGCGCATGCAGGTGCGGCGGCGGGCGATCCACCTGACCGCAGACGGCCGCCGCCTGCTGGTGACCCACGGCGACGACTACGACACCGTGACCCAGTTCGGCGGCATGCAGGAGAGGTTCGGCGACTGGCTGTACGAGCGCATCCTCACCGGCAACCGCCTGACCAACCGGGTGCGCCGCCGTTTCGGCCTGCGCTACTGGTCGCTGGCGGACTTCCTCAAACGCCAGAGCGGCGCGGCCGAACGTTATATCTCGCGTTTCGTCCAGGCCGGCCTGGGCGATGCCGGCCGGCGCGGCCTCGACGGCATCGTCTGCGGCCACATCCATCGCGCCGCCCTGTTCGAACGCGACGGCTGCGTCTATGCCAACGACGGCGACTGGGTCGAAAGCCTGACCGCGCTGGCCGAAGACCCCGACGGCACCCTGCGCCTTTTGGCCCACACCGGCGAGACCCTGGCGCTGTTGCCGGCGCGCGCACCGCGGCAGTTGCCGGGCGCGTTGCCGCACGCGGCCTGAGTACGCTCCGACATCGCGACTACGCTTTGCTCCTCTCCCGCGTAAGGAAGAGGCCGGGGTGAGGGCGGCAAACGCCGTGTTCCCATCCGAAGCCCTTGGCCGAAACCCTTCCGAAGCCCTCAGGCCTCCGACAGCGACCGCTGCAACGCCGCCTGCGCCAGCAGCCGGGTCGAATCCAGAGTCGGCAGCGGCGAGTTCGCATCGTCGATGATCAGGGGGATCTCGGTGCAGCCGAGCACCACCGCATCGCAGCCGGCATCGCGCAGCCGGCCGATGACCTGCTGGAAATACGCCACCGACTCGGGCTTGAACTCGCCGTAGACCAGCTCATCCATGATGATCCGGCCGATCTGCGCGCGTTCCTCCGCGTTCGGCCGCAGCCAGTCCAGGCCGAGCGCGCCGAGCTTGTCCGGGTAGACCTCGCTCTCGACCAGCCAGCGCGTGCCGGTGATGCCGATCCGGCGGAAGCCGCGTTCGGCCGCGCGTTGCGCCACGACCTGCGCGATGTGCAGCCACGGCAGCGGCGAGCGCGGCTCGACATAGGCCATGGCCTGGTGAATGGTGTTGTCGGGGCAGATCAGGAACTGCGCGCCGGCCGCGGCCAGCTTGCGCGCCGACGACAGCATCAGCTCGCCGACGCCGTCGAGGTCGCCGCGGTCCAGGCAGGTCACGTAGTCGGCCAGGGAATGGCCGTGCAGGACGATGTCGGGATGCGCATGCGGGCCGAGCAGGCGCGCGCCCTCGGCGCAGATCGTCCGGTAGCACAGCGCCGCGCCCTCGGCCGAACAGGCGACGATGCCGATGGGCTGGGGCGGGGGGCGGTTCGGCATGCGGGCGGTTCCGGATGGGGACGCGGCGATTATCGGGCAGCGCCGCAAACGCTTCCAGGCAAGGTCCGGGGGGAGGTTCATGGCGAGATTCATGGCGAGGCCCGGGCACCCGGCTGCGCCTCGCAACGAAAAACAAACTCGCCGCCGCCGGGCCTGCGGTTAGCATTCGCGCATGGATTCCCTGACTCAAATCGTGCTCGGCGCGGCGCTGAGCGCCGCCATCGCGCCTGCCGGGCATCGCCGCGCGGCTTTGCTTGCGGGCGCCGCGCTCGGCACCTTGCCCGACCTCGACGTCATCCCGGTCAACCTGTTCACCGCCGACCCGGTCGAGCGCATGACCTGGCACCGCAGCCTCAGCCATTCGCTGTTGGTGTTGCCCTTCATCGCCTGGGCCATCTGGGCCTGGTGCCGCGAGCGCGGCGGCCGCGTCGCGCAGTCGCCCAAGCGCTGGTTCTGGGCGATGCAGGCGGCCTTGCTGACCCATCCGATACTCGATGCGTTCACCGTCTACGGCACTCAACTACTGTGGCCGCTACCGGTCAAGCCGGTGATGTGGTCGAGCGTGTTCATCATCGACCCGCTGTATACGGTGTGGCTGTTGCTCGCCTGCGCGGTGGCCTGGTTCGCGCGCGAACGCAGGCTCGCGCAGCCGGCGCTGGTCGCCGGCCTGGCCTTGAGCACGCTCTACCTCGGCGGCTCGCTGTGGGCCAAGGCGCGGGTCGAACGCGACGCCGAAACCGCGCTGGCCAAGCTCGGCCTGGAGGACGCGCCGCGGTTCTCGGTGCCGATGCCGTTCAATACCCTGCTGTGGCGGGTAGTGGCGATGACGCCCGGCGGCTTCGTCGAAGGCGAGCGTTCGCTGGTGGCCGACCGCGGGCCGATGCGGTTCCGCGCCTACGACTCGGACATGGAGGCCTACCGGCAAGTCAGCGGTTATCCGGCCGTGCATCGCCTGAATTGGTTCAACCACGGCTTCATGAAGGCCGAACAGCGCGACGGCCGCCTGATCGTGACCGACCTGCGCATGGGCGCCGAGCCCGACTACAGTTTCCGCTTCGCGGTGGCCGAACGCGCCGCCGAATCCTGGCGCGAGATTCCGCCGCAGCAGTTGCAGTGGCCCTGGGACGCTGCGCGCAAATTGCCGGCGATGTGGACACGGATCTGGCAGGAGCCGGAGATCGTGGCCGACGTGGAACCGCCCGCGCCGGTGTCGACGCGCGCCGCGGCGATTCCGGCGCAGAGCCACAACGGCGGCATGCGTTGAGTCGCGGCCGCAGGCCGCGTCATGCGCCGGCTTCGCTTCGAGATGTGAGGCGGCCTGCACTGCGAGGCCGACGGCTCAGGCCGCGACCGGCAGCTCCGGCGACACGCCCGCGACCAGGGCATCGAAGTAATCGCGGGTCAGCCGCAACTGCAGCTCGGCGGTGTCGGCGCGGTTGACCACGGCGCGGAAGGCGGCGTTCTCGGGCCGGTCCTTGGCGTACCAGCCCAAGTGCTTGCGGGCGATGCGCACGCCCGAGACTTCGCCGTAGAACGCGTGCAGATGTTCGAGATGGCCGAGCAGGATGTCGCGCACCTCGGCCAGGGTCGGCGGCGCGAGTGTTTCGCCGCGTTCCAGGTAGTGGGCGATCTCGCGGAAGATCCACGGCCGGCCTTGCGCGGCGCGCCCGACCATGACCGCGTCGCAGCCGGTGTGGGCCAGCACGTAGGCCGCCTTCTGGGGCGAGTCGATGTCGCCGTTGGCGATCACCGGGATCGACAGCGCCGCCTTGATCGCGGCGATGGTGTCGTACTCGGCGCTGCCGGTGTATTGCTGGTCGCGGGTGCGGCCGTGCACGGCGAGCGCGGCGATGCCGGCGTCCTCGGCGATGCGGGCGATGTTCGGTGCATTGCGCTGGTCGTGGTCCCAGCCGGTGCGGATTTTCAGGGTGACCGGCACCTCGACCGCCTTGACCACCGCCTCGACGATGCGCCCGACCAGGGCCTCGTCGCGCATCAGCGCCGAACCGGCCCAGGCGTTGCAGACCTTCTTGGCCGGGCAGCCCATGTTGATGTCGACGATCTGGGCGCCGTGGTCGACGTTGTAGCGCGCCGCGTCGGCCATGATCTGCGGCACGGTGCCGGCGATCTGCACGCTGATCGGGTCGGGTTCGCCGTCGTGGTCCATGCGATGACGCGACTTGGCCGTGCTCCAGAAGCGCGGATCGCTGGTGGTCATCTCCGACACGCACAGGCCCGCTCCCAGGCGCTTGCTCAGCACCCGGAAGGGTTTGTCGGTGACCCCGGCCATGGGCGCGAGGATCACGCGCGGCATGAGGGAATAAGGGCCGATACGCATGGCGGCATTGTAAGCCACCCTGCGCGCGGGCCTGGCTAGGCTGGCCGCGACGGCCGGCGAGGCGGGCTGGCCGAGGCGGACCCGGCTCAGACGGCGTGATCGTCCAGGACGGCGGTCGGGGCGTTCAGCCTGACCGAGGCGATCCCTTTTTCGAGCGCGCCGGTGCTCGAATACAGCTCGCTGGTGCCGACGATCTCGCCGTTGCCGGCCTTCAGGACGAAATAGGGGCGGTCGTTGGACGAGGTCTTGCGCTCGTAGCGGGCGTCGTTCTGGCTGTTGGCGCGCACCGATTCGACGCCGTTGGCGCACGAGTCCTTGGCCTTGTAGCCCTCGCTGCTGAGGATCGGTTCGCCGTTGCCGGCCTTGAGCACGAACTGGAACTCGCCGTTGCTGCGCTTGCTGATTACGAACTTGCCTGCCATTTTCGTTCCCTCGGTTATAGCCGCCGGCGGCGGACGTGTGACATCCGGTTACACGTCGATAGAACGCGGTTGTGAAGCCGATCCGGCCGCGGCCGCGACCGCGGTCGCCTCGGCGATCCCGAGCCCGGGCCGCGGTCGCGGCGCCCCCGGCCTTCAGGGCGATGCAGGCGTGGATGCGGCCGGTCTCCCGGTGCGGTTCGGGCGGGCGGTGGACCTCAGCCCGCGAGCGAGCGGCAAGGGCTCAGCGATTGCGGCGCCGGCGCCAGAACAGGAAGCCGGTGACGAGCAGGAACGGCGGCGCCAGCCCGGTCAGCGCAATCAGCGCTTGCCACAGGCGGCCGCCGACGAAGCCGCCGTGCAATGGATAGATCGAGTCGTAGCTGCGGGTGCCCAGGCCCTGCCGGGTCGCGTCGAGCGTGCCGATCAGACGGCCCTGGTAGGGATCGAGCCAGACCATGCTGCGCCCGACCGGATGCCATTCGTCGACGGCGCGGCTGCGGATCGCGATCAGGCCGCTGCCGGCCTTGGGTAGGCTGATGCGGTTCAGGCTCGCGCCCGCGAGCGGGCCGCCCGCCGCGACCGCGGCCTCGGCCGTGCGCAGGGTCGCGTTCCAGTCGATCGGCTCGTCGCGCGCGGCGAGCTTGGGCGGCTTCGGCGGCTCGGCATCGCCGAAGGCCGCCTGCAGGCCATCGCGGACCACGCCGTCGTAGATCATCGATACGCCGGTCAAGCTCGCCAGCAAGGTCAGCGGCAGCAGCCACAGGCCGATGCCGCGATGCCAGCTGAGCCAGCGCCGGGTCGGCGGCCCGCGATACCATTTCAGGCTGGCCGCCAACGCTCGCCAGCGCGGCCACCATAGGTACAGGCCGCTGGCGAGCAGGAACACCGCGACCAGCCCGACCGCGCCGAGCACCTGTTCGCCGGTTTTGCCGGCGAGCAGGTGGATGTGCAGGTCGCGCAGCCACAGCAGCAGGTCGTTGTCGGTATTGCGCAACAACAGCAGTTCGCCGCTGGCCGGATCGAAGTAACGGCGTTCGTTATCGGGGAAATACGCTTGCCATACCGGCAATTTCGCCGTGGGCAGGTCGAGCGAACTCATCCCCTGGCTCTGCCAATGACCGACGATGCGCTCGAGCGCGCGTCCGCGTTGCTCCGCGGTCGGCAAGGCGTGTTCGGCGAGCTGCGGGTAGGCGAGGACTAGCAGCTCGCGCTGGAACGCGAGCGCCGTGCCCGACAGGGCGGCCACGGCGAACACCAGCCCGGCGCTGAGGCCGAGCCACAGGTGCAGCCACTTCAGGCTCGTGCGCAGGCGCGAACGCAACGAAGTGTGGGCCTGGCGATGCGACATGCTGGGCGGACCGGAAGCGGACTCAGAAACGATATTGCCAGCTCGCGCTCAACACCCGGCCGCGGCCGGCGACGTAGGTGTCGTTGCGCGGCGTGCTCTGCGAGTAATAGGTCACGTACTGCTCGTCGAGCAGGTTCTCCACGCCGAGGTTGAGCTGGCCGACCGGCAGCTTGAAGCGGGCCTGCAGGTCGAGGGTGGTGTAGCCGTCGGTGCTGGCGACGCGCACGCCCTTGAGGTCGAAGTCGCGGTCCAGCGAGCGGCTGCCCTGCAGGCGAGTGGAGATCGTCTCGTTCCAGCTGTGATCCCAGAACGCGATGATGCGGTCGGGACTGATGTTGATGCCCGGTAGGTCGCTGTCGACGCGGTCGTCGCCGTCGCTGTCGTAGCGGCCTTCCGCGCCGGCGTAGCCCAGGCCGACCCGGCCGGCCTCGGAGAACTGGAACGCCAGGTTGGCTTCGACGCCGCGGATCTCGGTGCGTTCGCGCACCACGTTGTAGCTCTGGGTGTTGCGGTCGAAGGACAGGCGCGAGCCGAGGTCGGAGTCCGACCAGTACGCCGCCACGTGCGCGACCCAGCGGCCGTTGTCGAAGTCCAGGCCGACCTCGCGGTTGTCGGAGACCACCGGCGACAGGTCGACCAGGTTGTCGACGCGCTGGTTCGGCGCGGTGATGCCGCGCAGCACCCGGCCGATGTCGGCGACGGTGTAGCCCTCCGAGTACGAGGCATAGAATTTCAGAGAGTCGCTCGCTTCCCAGACCGCGCCGAAGTTCGGCAGGGTCTTGCTGGTCTTGGGCGAGCCGCCCTCGACGAAGCGGCTGCCGCCGGCGTTGGCCGGGATGGTGCTGAAGTCGTCGACCTTTAGCCGGCCCCGTTCGTGGCGCAGGCCGCCCGTCAGCATCACCTTGTCGGCGACCCACCATTCGGCCTGGACGAACGGCGACCAGGATTCGTACTCGGTTTCCGGCACCCATTTCAGGCCGCTGACCACCAGCTCCTGATAGGTCGTGTCGCGGCCCCAGTCGAGGCCGAGGGTGACGCGCAGGCGCTGGTCGAACAGGTTGTCGCGCGACCAGCTGAACTTGCCGCCGAGCTTTTCCGAGACGTTCTGCGACTGGTCCCACCAGTGCAGGTCGCGGCCGTCGCGCCAGAAGTCTTCCCAGTCGGTGGCGCCGTACAGGCCCTTGAAGTCGACCCAGTACAACTGCGCCTGCAGATAACCGCCGGCCATGGACTTGTCGGTGTAGTCGAGCACCAGCGAGGTCGAGCGGTTGCGCGCGCCCTGGCCCTCGCGGCTGCCGCGCGCCGAGGTGGCCAGGCGCCCGGTGCGGATGTCGCCGTTGACGGTGATGTAGTCGTTGTTGCCTTCGAGCTCGTAGCGGTTGGCGGTGAGCTGCAGGCGGCGCTGCTCGTCGATGTCCCAGCCGGCCTTGGCGAACAGGTTGTTGCTGCGCGCGTCCATCAGGTCGCCTTGGATGTCGTTGACCGCGATCGCGTCGCCGTTGCCGTCGTAGTACAGGCCTTCGCTGGCGAAGGACGCGCCGCCGACGAAGTCGAGCGCGCCCTGGCGGGTGCCGAACAGGTAGGAGCCGCGGTAGCCGCTGCCGTCGCTCTGGCTCGGGAGCGCGGTGCTGGCGCCGAGGCTGAGCTCGTGGAAGCTTTCGCCGTCCTGGCGCGGCGCGCGCTTGGTGATGATGTTGATGATGCCGCCCGAAGCGCCGAGGCCTTGCAGCGCATTGGCGCCGTGGATGACTTCGATGCGTTCGATCATCGCCGGGTCGATGGTGTGGCCGTCGCGACCCCCTTCGCGCAGCGGCGTCGACTGCGGCACGCCGTCGACCAGGTACAGCGGTTTGCGCCCGCGCAGGGTTTCGCCGCCGTTGGTGAGCTTCTGCCGCGATGGCGCGAACGAGGGGATCAGGTTGGCGAGGACCTGCGAGATGTCCTGGGTCACGGCCAACTGCTGGCGCAGTTGTTCCTGGTCGATCACGGTGATCGTATTGGCCAGCGCGGCCTCGGAGTTCGGCATGCGGCTGGTGCTGGCCGACACGGTGACCCGGTCGATGTCCTTGGCCTCATCGGCGTGGGCGACGGACGCGGCGAGGGCCGCCAGCACGGCGCTGGCGAGTAGCGGGAGACGGGGCATTCGGGATAGGCCTGAGAACTGCGACAGGGTTGGCATGTTAATGCGAACCATTCTCAAACTAAAGAGTGGGCGGGTTTTGCCCCTGGCGGAACCCGGTTGGTGGGCGTTTCCGGCCTGTGGGGGCGCCGCGACCCCGCATCGGAGGCGCTGGCTCCAGGGTAGGAGCGCGCGAGCCGCGACCGAGGACGAGTAGAAACCGCATCGCCGGCGCCGCCGATCGAAGCCGTGAACCCTCGCTGGGGCAGGAGCGACGCGAGCCGCGACCGCATTGTTTCAACCTTGCTGCGTCGCCGGCTGGGTCCCCTGTAGGAGCGGCGTAAGCCGCGACCAAGGGACGGGTGGAAACCGCATCGCCAGCGTCGCCGATCGGAGCCGTGAACCCTCGCTGGGATAGGGGCGACGCAAGTCGCGACCGCATTGCTTCAACCTTGCTGCGTCGCCGGCTGGGTCCCCTGTACGAGCGGCGTAAGCCGCGACCAAGGGACGGGTGGAAACCGCATCGCCGGCGTCGCCGATCGGAGCCGTGAACCCCCACTGGGGTAGGAGCGACGCGAGTCGCGACCGCGCTGCCTAGGTCTTGCGGCGTATCTTTAGATCAAATGCAAAGCTTCCGTCCGCTGACGCGGCCGGGTACTTTCTTTTGTCTAAAGCAACAAAAGAAAGATAACCAAAGAAGTTGCTTTGTTTTGAATCACAAGCCCGCGCGGTCGATGCCGACGCAGGGATGCTCCAGACAGGCCCTCCATGGCCTGCTTGCGCACGGCCCGCCTCCCTGCGGGCCGCCCTACGGGTCAGCTTTCGACCGGCAAAGCGATAAAGCGAATCAAAATCCAGGCAACGGCAGACGATTCGAATCTGCTCTTGGGTAGGAGCGGCGCAAGCCGCGACCACGCAGCCCCGATCGCCCGCGCCAGCAGCCGCAGATTCGCGGTCGCGGCTTGCGCCGCTCCTATCCCGGCGAAAGTGCGCCGCTTCGATGGACGACATTGGCCCTGTTGTGCCACGCGTCCCGTGGTCGCGGCTTACGCCGCTCCTACAGGGGAGGCGTCGCCGCGCTCCGGTTCCCTGCTATCGGCTTTGGCTGTTGCTGTTGCTGTTGCCGTGCGTCGCCGCGCACTGGCGAAGGCCATCGAAGACCCGGAGGGCGGCGCGCAGGGATGCGCGCCGTTTTTAATCGGGACAAGGATGTCCCGTATGAAAAATCCCCGCGGAAGCACCGCTCGTGCGGGCCCTTGATTCAAAGAAAAGCAACTTCTTTGGTTAGCTTTCTTTTGTTGCTTAAGACAAAAGAAAGTAACCCGCCGCTTCAGCGGCGGAAGCTTTGGGTTTGATCTTGATCCAGATCTTTCTTGATCCATGCGCCGCAAGACCGGATCGTCGCGGTCGCGGCTTGCGCCGCTCCTACCCCTGGCGAACGCGCGCCGCTTCGATGGACGACATTGGCCCTGTTGTGCCACGTCCCGTGATCGCGGCTTACGCCGCTCCTACAGGGGGAGGCGTCGCCGCGCTCCGGTTCCCTGCTATCGGCTTTGGCTGTTGCTGTTGCCGTGCGTCGCCGCGCACTCGCGAAGGCCATCGAAGACCCGGAGGGCGGCGCGCAGGGATGCGGGCCGTTTTTCATCGGGACAAGGATGTCCCGTATGAAAAATCACCGCGTATGTATCGAACGCGCGGGCCCTTGATTCAAAGAAAAGCACTTTTCTTTGGTTACCTTTCTTTTGTTGCTTTAGACAAAAGAAAGTAACCCGCCGCTTTAGTGGCGGAAGCTTTGGGTTTGATCTTGATCCAGATCTTTCTTGATCCATGCGCCGCAAGACCGGATCGTCGCGGCCGCGGCTTGCGCCGCTCCTACCCTGGCGAAAGCGCCTTGCTTCGATGGGCGACATCGGCCTTTGCGTTTCTGCGCGTCCCGCGGTCGCGACCCACGTCGCTCCTACAGAGGTCCTACGTGATGACCCGAGTTGAGGGATGCAGGCGCGGCTCGCGTCGCTCCTACCCTTAAGACAATGCCGCCCCTCAAGGCAAATCCCGCCGGGGAGCCGCCCGCTTCTCAGCCGAAGCGCGCGCTCACTTCGGCATCGCGCGGCATCGCCGCCGCGGCGCCGACGCGCTCGGTCGACAAGCCAGCGTAACGATTCGCATAGGCGACCTGGCGCTCGAACGGGGCTGCCGGGTCGCGGGCGAGAGCGGCGGCGAGGGCGCCGTTGAAGGCGTCGCCGGCGCCGGTGGTGTCGACCGCTTTCACCGCCGCGGCGAGGCAACGGTAGTAAGCGCGGTCGTCGCCGCGCAGGGCGCCGTCGGCATGGGACACGAAGCAGCCAGCCTTGCCCAGGGTCAGGATCACGCTGCCGTGCCCCAGCAGGCGGCGGCAGTGCGCGTGCAGTTCGGCGTCCGGCAGGGCGCTGAGGGTGTCGGGGTCGAGCGCGCTGCCGGTGCGCTGGCGCAGTTGCGCGCAGAACTCGGTTTCGTTCGGGGTGATCACGTCGGCCAGCGCCCACAGCGCGTCGCTGGCGACGGCGTCGGCCGGGGCCGGGTTGAGCACGGTCAGCGCGCCGATGCGGCGCGCCGCGGCGAAGGCGGCTTCGGCCGATTCGACCGGCGTTTCCAACTGGCTCAACAGCACCTGGGCGGTGCCGAGCAGGGCGTCGTGGCTGGCGACGAACTCGGCCGACAGCTCGGCATTGGCGCCCGGGCCGATGACGATGGTGTTGCGGCCGTCGGCGTCGACGTAGATGCCGGCGGTGCCGGTCGGCGCTGCGCTGCGCAGGTCGCGCAGGTCGATGCCGTCGGCAGCGGCGAGCGCGCGGGCGAGCTGGCCGCCGGTGTCCTCGCCCAGGGCGCAGACGAAGCTGGTCCGCGCGCCGGCGCGCGCGGCTGCGGTGGCCTGGTTGAAGCCTTTGCCTCCGGGACCGGTGTGGTAGCGGCCGGCCAGAGTCTCGCCGGGCTGCGGCAGCGCGGCGAGGGACCAGACATGGTCGACGTTGAACGAGCCGACGACGACGACGCGGCCTGTGCTGGCTTGGCTCATGGGCTTAGGCGGAGAAGTGGGTCAGCACGCCGGCGATGGTCGCGGTCATGAAGGTCGCGATCGAACCGCCGAGCACCGCGCGCAAGCCGAAGCGGGCCAGGTCCTGGCGACGCTCCGGAGCCAGGCCGCCGATGCCGCCGATCTGGATCGCGATCGAGCTGAAGTTGGCGAAGCCGCACAGGGCGTAGGTGGCGATCAGGCGGCCTTCGTCGCTGAGGGCGACTCCGGCGACCTTGCCGTTGACGATGTCGGCCAGGTGGGTATAGGCGACGAACTCGTTGAGCACCACCTTCTCGCCGATCAGGCCGCCGACCACGTTGGCGTCGGCCCAGGGCGTGCCGATGACCCAGGCGATCGGCGCGAGCAGGAAGCCGAGCAGGGTCGACAGGTCGGTCGGCTTGCCGATGGCCGCGGCCAGGCCGGTCTGTTCGCCGAGCCAGGTCAGCGGCGCGTTGACCAGCGCGATCAGGGCGATGAAGGCCAGCAGCATCGCACCGATGTTGAGCGCCAGGCGCAGGCCGTCGCCGGCGCCGGCGGCGGCGGCGTCGATGATGTTGGCGGTGTTCTTCTCGACTTCCATCTTGACCGTGCCGCGGGTCAGCGGTTCGCCGGTCTCGGGCACCAGGATCTTAGCGATCACCAGGGTCGCCGGCGCGGCCATGATCGAGGCGGCGAGCAGGTGCTTGGCGTAGAACGCCTGCGCGTCCGGGTCGCCGGCGCCTAGCATGCCGACATAGGCGGCGAGCACGCCGCCGGCGATGTGGGCCATGCCGCCGATCATCATGGTGATCAGCTCGGACTCGGTCATCTTGGGGATGTACGGCCGTACGGTCAGCGGCGCTTCGGTCTGGCCGATGAAGACGCTGGCGCAGACGCTGGTGGTCTCGGCGCCGGACACGCGCATCACCTTGGTGATCGCCCAGGCCATCGCCCGCACCACCGCCTGCATCACGCCCAGGTGGTAGAGCACGCCCATCAGAGCGGAGAAGAAGATGATCGTCGGCAGCACCTGGAAGGCGAAGATGAAGCCGAATTTGCTGACGTCCATGAGGTCGCCGAAGATGAACTTCGAGCCGGCGCCGACGAACTCCAGCACGTGCACGAAGCCCTTGCCGATCGCGTCGAACACGTCCTTGCCGCCCGGCACCAGCAGCACCACCGAGGCGAAGGCGATCTGCAGGGAGATGCCGATCGCGACCAGCTTCCAGTCCACCGAACGGCGGTTGACCGAGAACACCCACGCAATGCCGACGAGCACCGCCAAACCGAACAGGCCGAAGGCCACGCGCGTAATCGAATCCACTCCACTCTCCCCGGGCGCCGGAGCCCCGGCGGCTTGTTAGCGACTTATTAATCGGGGCAGCCTAGTGCAGTGACGGCGCCAGCGGCAAGCTGCGCCGCGGGGCTTGCCAGGGCCGGCTCGTTCAGATATCGCGGGCGACCACGCGATTGCGGCCGGATTGCTTGGCCCGCTGCAGGCGCAGGTCGGCGCGGCGGAGCAGCCGTGAGAGGTCGCCGCCTTCCTGCGGAAACGTCACCAGGCCGGCGCTGAAGCTCAGCCATAGCGGCTCGGCGCCGCGGCCGGGCTCGAACGGGCGCTCGGCGACGGTGCGGCGGATCGCGTCGACCTCCTCGAAGGCGGTACCCAGCGGCTTGCGCATCACCAGCAGGAACTCGCCGCCGCTCAGCCGGACCAGCCACTCGCTGGGTTCGGCCTGCTCGCGCAGCACCGCGACCAGGTGGCGCAGGCTGCGGTCGCCGAGGCGGTGGCCGTAGTCGTCGTTGATGCGCTTGAAGTGGTCGAGGTCGATCAGGGCCAGGGTCAGGCTGCCGCCGTCGCGGCGCACGGTGTCGAACAGGCGCGGAATGCGGTGAGTCAGCCAGGTGCGGTTCGGCAGCCGGGTCAGGCCGTCGGTGCCGGACATCTCGATCAGCCGCTGCATCCGGTACACGACCATCGAGGTGGCGATGGTGATCATCGCCAGCAGGACGATGCGCTGGGACTGGCTGCCCACGGTGACCGCGCCGTAATCGCTCGACATCAGCTCTTCCGGCGAATCGGCGGCGGCGAACACCGCCACGATCAGCACCCCGTACTGGGCCAGGGCGAGCAGACCGGCGAACAGGGTGACCCGGCCGTCGCTGCGCAGCGCGGTCAGCAGGATCGCGAACAGATAGCCGCACCAGACGATCAGGCTGTTGAGCCCGGCCGGCAGGTGCTGGGCGGCGAGCGCGGCCAGGACCAGGGTGGTGGCGGTGACGTCGAAGCCGGCGGTCGTGAAGGGCAGCCAGCGGTAGCGGCGCTGGCGCCGGGCCAGGGCCAGCCACAGCTGCGAGAACACGTTGACGAACACCGCTCCGCCCAGGCCGATCATGGTTTCCTTGACGCTGCCGCCGCCGATCGCGTTGAACAGCGGCAGCAGCAACAGCATCGCGGCGAGCACCGCGCGCAGCCGCGCCACCAGCAGTTCGCCGCCGGCGCCGATCTCGAGCATGATTTCGTCCGGCCGCAGCAACAGCGCCACCAGTACGCCGCGCAACCTTCCGCCGATGCCGTGCATCCCTACGCGATCCCCTTGCCGTCCGCGGCGAGCATAGCGCGAGAGCCGGTCGCCCGGCTCCCGTGGTGGCACCCGCGTGGGTGGCGATCAGCCGATTCCGCGGACCGCGACCCAGATTGCGAGCGCCGCGAACACCGCCGCGGCGACGTAGCGCGCGGTTTTCAGCGGCAGGCGGTCGGCGAAACGGCTGCCGAGCAGGGCCACCGGCACGTTGGCGAGCAGCATGCCGACGGTGGTGCCGGCGATCACCGCCCACAGCGGCTCGTAGCGGGTCGCCAGCAGTACGGTCGCGACCTGGGTCTTGTCGCCGATCTCGGCGAAGAAGAACGCGATGGTGGTGGCGAGGAAGGCGCCGCGCGCCGAGAACTGCGGCTCCTCGTCGAGCCGGTCGGGCTTGAGCGTCCACAGCGCGACCGCGAGGAAGCTGGCGGCGACCACCCAGCGCAGCACTTCCGGCCGCAGCCAATGCGCGACCAGGGTGCCGAACCAGGCGGCTAGGGCATGGTTGAGCAAGGTGGCGACGAGGATGCCGGCGATGATCGGCCAAGGTTTGCGGAAGCGCGCGGCGAGCAGCAGGGCGAGCAACTGGGTCTTGTCGCCGATTTCGGCGAGCGCGACCGTGCCGGTCGAGACGAGGGTGGTGACGACCGAGGCCGGCAGAAAGGACAGATCCATGACAACTCCGGGGTCGGGCTTTCGCGTGGACGCGAAGGCGGACGATGCACGGCCCGACCCGGGTTGCGCGCAACGCCTGCCTTCGGTCTTGCCCGTGGTCGCTAGCGCCGCCCGGTCGGGTCGTGGACCCGGATCGTTCGCGCTGGCTGCCGCTCATGCGCCATGGCCGGTGGGCCAAGTGTGTTGACGCATGTCCCCGCGAGCCTGGCGGCTGCGGGTGGGCTACTCCCCGGAGGAGGAAAGTGGGGCGGATTGTAGCGGGAACGGGGGAGAAGATGGGGAATGAGAATCTTTTGCTATTGAGGGTGCGCGCGCTGGGTCTGGGGCCATCGAGGGCGGAGTAGCGGCGTGGGCGTAGCGTCCGTTGGGAGGCTTCGGCTCTAGGAGTAGGAGCGGCGCAAGCCGCTACCGCGTCGCCACCGGTTCGCGGCGCTATTGGCGGTAGCTCCCTGTGGAAGTGGCGCAAGCCGCGACCGCGTCGCAATCCGCTGCTGCACCTCTTATCGTGGGACGATGAAAGCAACATCAAGATCTAAAGCTTCCGTCCGCTGACGCGGCCGGGTTACTTTCTTTTGCCGGCCCAAAAGAAAGATAACCAAAGAAAAGGCCCTCCTTGACGAAGCTCCCTGCGAGTGCGCAGCGCGCGCCCTGTGCGCCGCCCTCCGGGTCTACGGTTGCATCGCGAGTTCGGTGCTGCCCCAAGCTCTGACGGCAACGGCAATCGTTGATGGCTATGTGACCGCTCCTACCCTGCGACAGCGTGTCGCCTCGACGGAGTGCATCGGCGCTGTTGTCTCTGCGCGTGCCGTGGTCGCGGCTTACGCCGCTCCTACAGGGGAAGCGTCGCGGCGCTCCGGTTGCTGATGCCGACTTTGGCTTTGGCTTTAGCCTTGGCCGTTGCTGTGCGTAGCCGAGCACTCGCGAAGGCCATGGAAGACCCGGAGGGCGGCGCGCAGGGATGCGCGCCGTTTTTCATCGGGACAAGGATGTCCCGTATGAAAAATCACCGCGTCGGCAACGCTCGTGCGGGCTTGTGATTCAAAAAGAAGCATTTTTCTTTGGTTACCTTTCTTTTGTTGCTTTAGACAAAAGAAAGTAACCCGCCGCTTCAGCGGCGGAAGCTCTGGGTTTGATCCTGATCCTGATCCTGATCCTGATCTTGGCCTTGATCTTGATCTTGATCTAGCTCGATCGATAAGTGCGCACGGCAAGATCAAATACAACAAATCGCGCCAGCTCACCTCACTGCGAACACGGACTCTCCACCCCCTCATCCGCATACAACGAAGCGAACCCCGCCGGCATGACACGGGGCATGCGCTGCAGGGGCGGTCTCAGGGTCGGGAAGTAATCGCGCTGCCACTGCGCGGCCAGGGCGGCGGCGGCCGGTTCGAGGGTGGCGTAGCGCGCCTCGGGGCGGTCGGCGGGTTTGCCGGACAGCCGGCCGATCAGCAGGCGCATGGCGCGGGCCTTGGTCGGGTCGTTCGGGATCAGGCCGGTGATCGGCGAGGAGTTGTCGCTGTAGCCGACCATCAGGTCGAACACCGAGGGCAGGTAACCGGCTTCGAACGCGAGCTGCATCATGTTGCCGGCCTCGGCGCGCCAGCGGTCGAATTCGGGCGTGCCCATGCGCGAGTAGTCGATCAGCACCGAGTCGCCGCGGGCGTAGCGGTACATCGCTTCGGGTTCGCCGGCGAGGGCGGCCTGACGCAGGTAATGGTTGCCCTGCTTCCAGGCATCGGCGGGTGCGTTGCGGCACTCGGCGACCAAGTGCCGCGCGCGGTTCTCGAGCTTGCTCATGTAGGCGCGTTGCTCGGCCGGCATGTCCGGCCGTGCGTTGTCGTCGGCCGCGGCCACTACTTGCTCGGCAGCGGTCAGGTCGGTGCAGCGCAGCAGCTCCATGCCGAGCTGGCAGGAGGCGCGGCTGTCGCCGCCGTCGGCCCGGTTCTTGAGTTCGGCCAGGGCCGGGTTGCGGTAGTCGCCGGCGGCCGGCTGGATCTTGCGCGGCGTGGCGTCGGCCGGTGCGGCGTCGCCCGCCGGGGGCACGGCGTCGGCGGGCTCGGCCTGTGCCGCATCGGGTTCGGGCGCGGCCGGCGCGGGCGTGCGCAGACGCCGCAGTTGCCAGGCCAACAGTGCGACCGCGATCGCGATGAAGATCACGATCAGGCCTCGGGTTTTCAGGTTCGTCGTCGCCACGGGCAGTCCTTTGTCGCATCGTCCAGGGGCGTAGCATGACCGCAGTCACCGCTCAGATTGGAGTGCATCCATGCAGTACCGTCGCCTCGGTTCATCCGGCCTCCAGATTTCGGCGCTGTCGTTCGGCGCCTGGGTCACCTTCGGCGCGCAGATCGGCCGCGAAACCGCCCGCGAGCTGATCGCCGCGGCCTGGGACCACGGCATCAATTTCTTCGACAACGCCGAAGGCTATGCCAACGGCGAGGCCGAGCGGGTGATGGGCGAGGCGATCGCCGGCCTGCGCCTGCCGCGCGACGGCTACTGCGTGTCGAGCAAGGTCATGTTCGGCTCGGTCGAGGAGCCGGGGCCGACCCAGAAGGGATTGTCGCGCAAGCATGTCACCGAAGCCTGCCACGACGCGCTGCGCCGGCTGCGTGTCGAACATCTCGATCTGTACTACTGCCATCGTCCCGACCCGGAGGTGCCGGTCGAGGAGACCGTATGGGCGATGGACGCGCTGATCCGCCAGGGCAAGGTCTTGTACTGGGGCACTTCGGAATGGCCGGCGGCGCTGATCCGCGAGGCGCACAAGATCGCTCGCGCCCATCACCTGCATCCGCCGACCATGGAGCAGCCGCAGTACAACCTGCTGCATCGCGAGCGGGTCGAGCTGGAGTACGCGCCGTTGTACGCCGAGCTCGGCCTCGGCACGACCATCTGGTCGCCGTTGGCCTCGGGCCTGCTGACCGGCAAGTACCGCGACGGCATCGCCGCGCAAAGCCGGCTCGGCCAGGCCGACCAGCAATGGCTGCAGCGGGTGGTGTTCGGCAGCTCGGAGCAGCGGCGGCCGCAACGGGCGGGAGCCTTCGTCGAGGTCGCGCGCGAACTCGGCGCGGAGCCTGCGCCGCTGGCGATCGCCTGGTGCCTGCGCAACCCGCACGTCTCCAGCGTGATCCTCGGCGCCAGCCGCACCGAGCAGCTGCTGCAGAACCTGCAGGCATTGGACTGGATCGAGCGCATCGACGAGGCCGGCTGGCAGCGGGTCGAGCGCGCGACGGCCTGAAGGGCGGGCGGCGCATGACCGGGGTCGCAGATCCGCGCGCCGGGGTGTTGACTGTCAAATGAGAATCATTATCATTCTTGTCGAGCCCACCCCCAACGAGCCACCGTCATGTCTCTGCGCAATCCGGTGCTGCAACTGAAACCCCGTGCCGAACGTCCCCTGGCTGCCGTTCCGGCGCCCGCTGCCTTGTCGTCGATCGCTTCGGCGTCGGCCACCTCCGCCGTCGTCGCCGCCGCCCAGGGCGTCCTGGTCGAGAGCACGGCGCTGCTTCGCGGCGCGCGCGAAGTGTTGATCCGCCACGGCGGCGAGGTCTATCGCTTGCGTCACACCCGCAACGACAAGCTGATCCTTACCAAGTAACCCCGCGATCGGCGTGGTCGGCGTGACTGGCGCGACCCGCCACGTCGGCCCGGCCGCACCCGCTTTCCGATCGACTTGACCGGATCGGCGCCCCCGATCCGATCGCAGCCCGCGTCATCCGCCATACCGCGCTCCGGCAGGGGCGCGGCATGGCGCGTCGGCTCCGGCCGACTCGCCAGCACCTTCTCTCTCAAGGCTGCCAGCCCCTCCGCTTTGCACAGTCGTTGCAACGGACGCCCGCTCGCCTCGGCCCAACCACTACCGAGTCCGACCGAATGTCCCGCGTTCCTACTATTGCCGTGCCCGCCCGTTCCGCTTCCCCGTGCCCGCGCGCACCGGCGCGCTCCGCGCTCGCCCTGGCCTTGATGCTGGCCCTGCCGGCGGCCGCCGCCGCGGACGAAGCCGCCGACAGCGCCGACGTCAACGAAATGCAGCGGGTCGTGGTCAGCGCCACCCGCACCGAGCGCGCCGTGCAGGACGTGCCGGCGACGGTCGGCGCGATCGACCGCGAGCGCATGGACCGCGAACTGGTGCGCGACCTGAAGGACCTGTTCCGCTACGAGCCCGGCATCGAAGTCGGCGCCAACAGCGAACGCTTCGGTCTCGGCGACATCCGCATCCGCGGCCTCGGCGGCAACCGCGTGCGGGTGCTGGTCGACGGCATCTCGGTGTCGGACGGTTTCTCGATCGGCAGCTTCTCCAGCGCCGGCCGCAATTTCGTCGACCTCGACACGATCAAGGAAGTCGAGGTGGTGCGCGGCCCGAGCAGCGCCTTGCACGGCTCCGACGCGCTCGGCGGCGTGGTCTCGTTCGCGACCAAGGACCCGGCCGACTACCTCAACGACGATGCCGGCAGTTACTTCGGCCTCAAGGCCGGCTACGACGGCAAGAACGAAAGCCTGTTCGGCGGCGCCACCGCGGCGTTCGGCGGCGAGCGCTGGTCCGGTCTGGTCGTGCTCAATCACCACCAGGGCGAGGAAACCGGCAACCAGGGCGGCAACGCCGCGCTGGACGCGCGCCGCACGCGCCCCAACCCGCAGAGCAGCGACGGCCGCAGCCTGCTGAGCAAGCTGGTGTACGCGCCGAGCGACCGCCAGCGCTTCCGCCTGACCGTGGAAGGCAGCGAAGACCAGACCGACACCCAGGTCTTCAGCGCCCGCGGCACCGCCTTGTCGATGCCGGGCGCGCCGCAGGTGCGGGTGCTGTCGCAGACCGGCGACGATCGCCAGACCCGCGCGCGGGTCGCGTTCGCGCACGAAATCGACAGCCTGGACAGCGTGCTCGCCGATTCGCTGCGCTGGCAGATCTATCGCCAGGACAGCGAGACCACCCAGCGCACCCGGGAGCAGCGCGCCAGCGTGATCGGCGGCCGCGAGGTCGGCCCGACCCTGCGCCTGCGCGAGTTCAATTTCGACCAGCGCGTGTACGGTGCGGAGGCCACCGCGCACAAGGACTTCGCGACCGGCGCGGTCGAGCACACCCTGACCTACGGCTTCGAGTACGAAGCCACCGAGTTCCGGCAGAAGCGCGACGGCCGCGCGATCAACCTGACCACCGGCGCGGTCAGCAGCGTGATCTCGCCCGACACCTTCCCGGTGCGCGATTTCCCGGTCAGCAAGACCCGCAACGCCGGCGTGTTCGTGCAGGACGAGATCCGCTTCGCCGACGGCACGTTCCGCCTGGTACCGGCGGTGCGGGTGGACCGTTACGAACTGCGTCCGCAGCACGACCCGATCTGGAACGCCGACAACCCCGGGGTGGAGATCAGCGACCTCAGCAAGACCAGCGTCTCGCCCAAGCTCGGCGCGGTCTGGCACTTCGCCGAGGACTGGTCGTTGTTCGGTGGCTACCAGCGCGGCTTCCGCGCGCCGCCCTACAGCGACGTCAACCTCGGCTTCACCAATCTGCAGTTCGGCTACACCGCGATCCCGAACCCGGACCTCAAGCCCGAAACCAGCGACGGCTACGAACTCGGCCTGCGCTTGAGCACCGCCGCGGCGTATGTGCAGTTGTCGGTGTACTCCAACGACTACCAGGACTTCATCGAATCCAACCGCCAGGTCAGCGCACCGCCGCAGACGCCGTTGATCGTGTTCCAGTCGCAGAACGTCGCCAAGGCGCGCATCCGCGGCGTCGAGCTGCGCGGCGGGGTCGATTTCGGCCAGCTCTCCGAAGGCCTCGCCGGCTGGTCGCTGCGCGGCGCGGCGGCCTGGAGCGAGGGCGAGGACAAGACCAGCGACCGGCCGCTGGAGTCGGTCGCGCCGTTGACCGCCACCCTCGGCGTGGCCTACGACCGCGAAAGCTGGGGCCTCGAACTGGCCGGCCGTTTCGCCCACCGCAAGACCGACCTGCCGGCGCCGAACCGCTTCGCCACGCCCGGCTACGGCGTGCTCGACCTGCTCGCGCACTGGGACTTCGCGCCCGGCGCCCAGTTCAACGTCGGCGTGTTCAATCTCGCCGACAAGAAGTATTGGGACGGCGCCAATCTGCCCGGCCTCAGCGCAGGCAGCGCCATCGTCGACCGCTACACCGCGCCCGGCCGCAACGTCGGCATGAGCGTGGCGGTGAGCTGGTAAACCATGCGCGCTCCGTCGCCGACCGCGAGGCTCGATCGCGCCGGCCTGCCGGCGCCGGAGCGCCTGGCCGCAGTCGCGACGGTGTTGTGCGTGTATCCCTCGCGCCATCGCGACGCGCTCGACGGCTGGCTGCAGGCGCACAGCGCCGAGCGGCTGGTCCGCCACGACGGCGAGGCCTCGTGCGAGGCCTTGCTGTTCCGCAACGGCGCCGGGCGTGCCTGCTGGCGTTTGTATCTGTTGCCCGACAGCGACTTCCTGGCCTGGGACGATGCCGCCGCCGAGCTGCCCGCGCACCGCGGCTCCGAGGCGCGCGGCGGCCTGTGGCCGCGTCTGCGCCGTCGCTGGTGGC
>NZ_JBPKJP010000028.1:0-42372 GCF_051217035.1 Lysobacter sp. 1R34A | reverse complement strand
GGGCGCGGCCTTGCAGGCCTGGGCGGCGAAGCCGGACACCGTGCGCGCGCTCGCCTTGCCGTCGGCGATCGCGCTCGCCTTGCCCGACGCCAAGGCGCTCGATGCCTACGGCGCCGGCCTGCTGGCGCGTCGCGAAGGCCGCCTGGGCGATGCGCTGGACCAGTTCGGCCTTGCCACCGCCGCCGCGCCCGACTACGCCATGGCCTGGCTCGCGCAAGGCGAAGCCGCCATCGCCATCGGCGAGCAGGACACTGCCTTCGAAGCGATCGAGCGCGGCCAGGCCGTGGCCGGCATCGGCGAACGTCTGCGCCGCCGGCTCGACGCCGAACACGCGCTGCTGCAGGGCGACCCGCCCAAGGCGGTCGCGGCCTGGCGCGAATGGCTCGCCAGGACCCCGGACGACAGTTACGCCGAACTCAATATCGCCCGTGGCCTCGGCGCCGGCGGCGATTTCAAGGCCGCGGTAGCGGCTTTGTTGCGCCTCGCCGAGCGCGACGCCGACGACCCGCGGGTGTGGTTCGAGCTGGGCAAGTTTTCGATCCTGCAGGGGCAGGCGCGACGCGCGGTCGACGAGTATCTGGTGCGCGCGCTGGTGCTGTTCAAGCGCAGCCGCAACCTCGGCGGCGAGGCGGAAACCGTCAACGCGCTCGGCGTCGGCTACGGCCGTCTCGGCCAGTCGGCCGACGCCGCCGAGCAATACCGCAAGGCGGTGGACCTGCGGCGCGCGCTCGGTAACCGCCGCGGCGTCGCGACCAGCCTGCGCAACCTCGCCAACGTGCTCGCCACTTCCGGCAAGTTCGACGAAGCCGGCGCCGCGCTGGCGCAGGCGCGCGCGCTGCATGTCGAACTCGACGATCGCGCCGGCCTGGCCGCGGTCGAGAACGAACTCGGCCTGCTCGCCGAAGAGCGCGGCGACTACCCCGGCGCGCTCGACGCCTTCCGCCGCGCCCTGCAGGCCTGGCGCGAAGTCGAGGACCCGCACGGCACCGCGCAGGCGCTCAACAACATCGGCTTCGCCGACTATCAGCTCGGCGCCTACGACGACGCCCAGGTGTACTGGCAACAGGCCGCCGAAGCCTATGCCGCGTTGGGCGAACAGACCGGGCGCATCCGCACCGAACAGAACCTCGGCCTGCTCGCGACCGCGCGCGGCCAGTGGGGCCAAGCGCGCCGCCTGTTGCAGCATTCGCTGAGCGCGGCCGAGCAGCAGCAGATGCTGGAAGAGGTCGCGGTGAGCCGGCGCAATCTCGCCGAACTGGAACTGCTGCAGGGCCACTACGGCGCGGCGATCGGCCAGGCGCGCCAGGCCGGCGAATTGTTCCGGCAACGCGAAGACGTACGCGGCCAGGTCGACGTCGACCTGCTGCGGGTGCAGGCCCTGATCGAGGCGCACGCCTGGGCCGAGGCGCGGCGCCTGCTGGACGAACAACGCCAGCCGCTCGCCCAGGCTTCCAGCGAGCAGCGCGCGATCGCCCATCTGTTGCAGGCGCAGTTGGCGATGCGCGAAGGCCGCGCGGCACAGGCCGCGCCGGCCCTGCGCCAAGCGCTCCGGCTCGCCGAGGCCTCCGGCGTGCGTCAACTGCAATTGCAGATCGCGCTGGAGCAAGCCCGCGCCGACCGCGCCGACCGCGCGCTGGAACGTGGGCTCGACCGCGCCACCGCCAGCCTCGGCCACGCCGGCCTGCGCCTGGCCTGGCTTGAGCTGGCGATGGGCGATGCGTTGTCGGCCGGCGATCCCGCCGCCGCCGCCGCGCACTACCGCGAGGCCGTGCAGCGCCTGCGCGACGGCGATTTTCATCGCGCCCTGGCGCTGCACCGGCTCGGCGCGCGCGCCTACGCCGCGGTCGGCGACATCGCCGGCGAACGCAGCGCACGCAACAAGGCCGATGCCGCGCTGAAGATCTTGCGCGATGGATTGCCGCAGGCCCTGCGCGCCGGCTTCGACCGCGTCGAGTCGGCGCCGGGCAAGGAAACCCCATGAACCGTTCCGATCCTACCGAGCCGGACCTGTCGCTGGATCGCATCCGCGATCAGTACCGCAGCCTGCTGCAGCGCCTGGAAGCCAACGAACGCAAGTTCCGCCGGCTTGGCCGCTCGGTATGGCGCGTGCAGGAAGACGAACGCCGCCGCCTCGCGCGCGAACTGCACGACGGCATCGGCCAGAACCTGACCGCGCTCAAGCACCGCCTGGTCCAACTCGGCGAGGGCTTGTCCGACGAGCAGCGCGCGCGCCTGCAAGCGGCGATCGCGCTATGCGCCGACACGCTGGAAGACACCCGCGAACTCTCGCGCCTGCTGCGTCCGCCGATCCTCGACGACCTCGGCCTGGAACCGGCGCTGCGCTGGCTGGCGCGCAGCCAGAGCGAAGCCAGCGGCATGGAGATCGCGATCGAGATCGAAGACTTGCCGGCGCTCGACGGCGATCTGCAGACCCTGCTGTTCCGCGTGGCCCAGGAAGCGCTCCACAACGCGGCCAAACACGCGCAGGCACGGAGTGTGCTTTTGCGCCTCGTCGCGCGCGGCGGCCTGCTGCAGTTGCAAGTCGTCGACGACGGTTGCGGTTACGACCCAGATGCGGTCGCCGCATCCGGCGGCTGCGGCCTGGGCGGCATGCGCGAACGCTTGCGCCTGTACGACGGCAGGCTCGAAATTCATTCCGTGCTGGGCGAAGGCACGCGTTTGCGCGCGGTGCTGCCGTTGCCGTCCGCCGCCGACGCTTGAGACTTGACGGCGGCGAAGCCGACGCGCACCTTGCCCGCATGACGAGCTTCGCCATTCGCGTTCTGATCGCAGACGACCACACTCTCGTGCGCGAGAGTCTCGTGAGCTTGTTGCAGGCCGACGGCGCGATCGAAGTCGTGGCCCAGGCCGCCGACGGCCTGGAAACCGTCGCCCGCGCGATCGCCACCCGCCCCGACATCGTCGTCGCCGACATCTCGATGCCTAGCCTCAACGGCATCGAAGTCGTGCGCCGTTTGCGCGAGGCCGTGCCCGGCACCCGCGTGCTGGTGCTGACCATGCATCAGGAAGAAGAATACGTATTGCAGGCGGTGCGCGCCGGCGCGTCCGGCTACCTGGTCAAGGACAGCGCCGCCTCGGAACTGCTGGCCGCCGTGCGCAGCCTGCATGCCGGCCGCACCTATTTCGGCCCGCAGGCGGCCAAGGCCATGGCCGAACAGATGCGCCACCCCGAGCGCACCGTCGAAGACCCCTACGGCCGCCTGACCCCGCGCGAACGCGAAGTGTTCCATCTGATCGCCGAGGGCCTGACCACCAAGGAAATCGCCCGCAAGCTCGACATCAGCGCCAAGACCGCCGAGAACCACCGCGCCCGGGTGCTCGACAAACTCGACGTGCGCAACACCGCCGAACTGGTGCGCTACGCCCTGCGCAAGGGCTTGCTCGACTAAGCGTGCCCCGTGACACACCTAGCACCGCAACTTTGCGTGTCGCGACGAGCCTTCAGCACGCCCAGGGTAGGAGCGGCGCGAGCCGCGACCGCGTCCCCTCACGTCGCTTCGTTACCGCGACACACCGCCCCATTGCTCATGCAGTACTGCGATACCGCAGGATCGAAACTAGGCGGCGCGTAGGAGATTGCTGCGCTATCGGATGACCGAACTCACAGCGGATCGTCTTCCGACAAGGTCGAGGGCCGGCAGGAGGCAGGCATCGGGCCTTGGCGCTAAGCCCCATAGCCAGGCGGCGCCTGGAAACCGCCAAGCTCTTGTGCGATCAGCCGGGCCACTTCGATGGTGGTTCGATCGCCATATTCCGGGCCGATGATCTGCAGGCCGATCGGCAGCCCGGCGTTCGACAGTCCACTCGGAAACGCTGTGCTCGGCAAATAGGCGGCGGTCGCAAGGCCGATCCAGAAGTAATGCTCGTAGTGCGAAGTCGATGTGTCGTCGACGGCGAGCACTCTTTCGGGCTTGGGGCGATGGTCGTGTGCGTAGGCCGTTGTTGCCGAGATCGGGCATATCACTACGTCCCAGTCGTCGAAGAAGGCGCGCCATCGCAATCGGTCATTGGTGCGCGCTTCGTCGTGATCGGACCAGCTCCGATGGTCCAGTACGCGGGCGCGCATCAGCACCGCCAACGGCGACTCGTCGTCCGCATCGAGCTCCGCGGCCAGGCGCTGATTAACGCAATAGTATTCGTCGGAAAGGCCGACGAGCCCGGTCGAGGCCAACAGGTTCAGATAGGTGTGGTGCGATTGCCTCGGAGAGATTTCGGGACGCGCCAGGTCGGAAACTATCGCGCCCGCGCGAGCGAGAACCTCTCCGACCTCCTGCACGCGATCCGATATCTCGACCGAGGTGGCGACGAAATCCTCCCTCGGCCAGATCGCAACGCGCAGGCCTCGTAACGTGCGTGCCTTCGGCGGCGGAAGCGCCAGTCTCCATCCCGGCGACCGGAACCGGTCGGGACCCGCCACGACGTCCAGCGCCAACGCCAAGTCTTCTGCGCTTCGTCCCATCGGGCCGACGACATTGAGATCCGGCGCGGATGCGACGCCAAGGGGATTGTGGCCGAGCGTGGGAACGATGCCATACGTGGGCTTGTGTCCGTACACGCCACAGAAGTGGGACGGGTTTCGGATCGACCCACCGATATCGGAGGCGAATTCCAGGCCGGTCAAACCGGCCGCGAGCGCGGCGGCCGATCCGCCGGAAGACCCGCCCGGCGACCGCTGCGTATCCCAGGGGTTGTTGGTGATGCCATAGAGATCGTTGTAACTCTGCCAGTCCCCGAGTCGCAGCGGGACGTTGGTTTTCCCGATGAAAAGGACACCGGCCGCTTTCAGGCGCTCGACCACCGCGGCGTCGTTCCGGGCGAGATGGTCGCGTTGCTCCGGCACGCCCCAGGTCGTCGGCAACCCGGTAACGTCGAAGGCTTCCTTGATCGTCATCGGGACGCCGTGCAACGGTCCCAACCGGTGTCCCCGGGCAAGCGACTCGTCCGCCGACCTTGCCGCTTCCAAGGCGCGTTCGAAATCCCTCACCACGATGGCATTCAACGCTTCATCGAACCGCTCGATGCGCTCGATGTAGTACCGAGTAAGCTCGAACGAGCTGATTTGTTTTCGCTGAATCAGCTGCGCCAGGTCGGTCGCCGACGAAAATGCCAGCGCTCCGGTTGCGAGGTCATTCTGCGCCGAGGCCGAAGGGCTGCCGGATGAGGCTGCAGCGCCCGACGCCCCAGGAAGGTCGCGCCCGGAAATCGGAGTCATGATGGCCCTGCGTGTAGGTCGGCGGTCTTCAATCGAGGCGTTGCCGCTCCTGATTCTCGCTTGCTTATCCTGCTTTGGCGAATTTTAACGGGTACCCCCACGGCCGCAACGGGCCGCAACCCCCTAGGTCCTGGCCGTGGAAACCATCCCGGAGCGCATTTTCCAGGGGTTATCGGCATGTGGCTTGACAGGCCGATGGCTATGGCCGGACCCTTTGCGGCATGAATATCGATATCGAAAAGCTCAGCCTGTCGGAACTGACCTCCCTTCTGACTGCCGCCGAGCGGCGGAAACAGTTGATATCCAGTCGTCGCCCCATTGCCCAGGTGCGTCGAAAAGTGATCGCGCTCGCCGCTGAGTGCGGTTATACGATCGACGAGCTTTATGGGGATCGGCCGGTCGCCGAGGCGGCTCCCAAGAAGCGCTCGCCGCGTCGGAAGACGGGCAAGGTGGCGGCCAAGTACCGCGATCCGGACAACAAGCGCAACACCTGGTCGGGGCGTGGGCGGATGCCGCGTTGGCTGGCGCAGAAGACCAAGCACGGCCGCAGCGTCGCCGATTTTCTGATCCCCGGTTTGGCCAAGCCCACCGCACGCAAGAGCAGTTCGATCGGGCAGAAGACGCTCGTCAAGCAAGGCTGACGCGTCGTTCGCGACGCTTGAAGAAGCTTGTGCGTGCTGAGCCCCTTCACTGAAAGGCCAGCGCGAGCACCCGCAGTGCATCGCGCGTTCGCCGGTCGCTGAGGTTGCTGTAGAGCATCACGTCCTGCGAGCGAATCGGCGGCAGCGACAACGGCCCCCCGACGTCGACCGTGCCCGGGGGCGCCGCGCGCCGCGCCAGCAGCGCCACCGCGAGGCCGGCGACGGCGGCGGCGCCGAGGATCGCGGCGCCTTTGCCGACGAACACTTCGCGCCATTCGACGCCGGCCCGGTCGAGCGCGCGTACCGCTTCGATGCGGATGCGGCAGGACTCGCCTTGGGTCGCCAGCGGCAGCGGTTGGCCGGCTCGCGGCTCCCAGCCGGTCGCCGCGAACCACGAAAAGGATTCCGCGAACACGATCTTGCCTCGCTTGCCGCGGTCCTCGGGACGCAGCACCAGCACGGCGTCGAGTTCGCCCCGCTCCCGGGCTTGCATGAGGTCCTGGGTGCCGCCGATGCGAATCTCAACCAGAAGTTTCGGATCGTGGTCGCGCATCTGCCGCAGCAGCAGCGGAAGTTCGCTGCCGACCAGTTGCTGGTTGATGCCGATCGCCAGCCGGCGCGGTTCGGTCTCGAAAGCCGCAATCGCGCGGTCGTGGGACGACACCAGTTCGCGCGCCACGCCGAGAAAGGCCAGTCCTTCGGCCGACAAACGCACATGCCGCGGCGTGCGTTCGAGCAGGCGGCGGCCGAGCTGCCCTTCCAGGCGCTGCAGCTTGAGGCTGACCGCGGACTGGGTCGTGCCCAGTACGTCGGCCGCGCGGGTGAAGCTCTGCAGGTCGGCCGCCAGCAAAAAAGCCCTGACCGCGTCCACGTCCATCGCCTTCGTCTGCATGGATTCGATTTTGAAATGACAGATATCCTTTTAGATGCGTTTTTCATATCGATCAAGCGGCTTAGCATGGACCCGTCGATTCCGACCCATAAAGGACTCACCGCGATGAAATCATTGACCGGCGTATTCGCCGTCATGCTGGCGGGGCTGGCCGTCCGCGACGCGCCGCAGCCGGCAAGCGTCTTTCCTCTGCAAGGCACCTGGACCCTGGTCGCGGCGGACAAGCGCCTGCCGGACGGGAAGACCGTGCGCGACTACGGCGAGCACCCGAAGGGCCGGCTCATCGTCGACGCCGGGGGACGGTACTCGCTGCAGATCTTCAAGTCCGAGCGCCTGCGTTTCGCCAGCGACAGCAAGGCCGACGGCAGCGCCGACGAATTCAGGTCTGCGGTCCTAGGCAGCAGCACCCACTACGGCAGGTTGGCGATCGACGAACACGCGGGCGTGCTGGCGTTCTCGATCGAAGGTTCGTCCTTCCCAAATTGGGAAGGCACGACCCAGAAGCGCCGGTACCGGTTGGATGGCGCCGAGTTGCGCTACCAGGTACCGCCGCGGGCGGATGGGAGCATCCCGTTGTCGGTGTGGCGCCGGCTCGATTAAGCCCTGCCGTGTTCGGTTCGGAGGCGTTCGCGCCCCGATTCACTCATCTACCGTTGGAGCCGGCATGCCGCACTTCGTAATCGACTGTTCCGGGCAACTGCTTCGGATTCACAGCGAAGAATCGATCATCACTCGGGTGCATCGAGTGGCGAACGCTTCGGGTCTGTTCGATGAATCGGATATCAAGGTCCGCATCCGCCCCTACACCCTCCAGGCCGTAGGCGGCGGACGCGAGGATTTCATTCACGCCTTCGTCTGGATCATGCAGGGACGCAGCATCGAGCAACGCTTGGCCTTGTCGAAGGCCATCGTCGGCGAGCTGGCCGAGATGTTCCCAGAGCTCCCTCGCATAGCCGAGAACATCGCCGAGTTCGAACGCGCGACCTATTTCAATCGCACGATGCTATAGCTCGGCAGTTGGCGTCCGCGCGAGGGTGGCGTCCGCCGTTGGCCTGGAACGGCTTCGAGACCGGTCCGCTCAGGGCTCCGGAATGACCGCGGCAGCGAACGGTGCGAGCACCGACCAGCCCAGGTTCGCATACAGGCCGCGGCCGTCTTCGGTCGCGACCAGGAGCGGCCGGCTGGCAGAGGATCGCTTCGCGCTGCCCAGCGCGACCATCACCGCGACGCCGAGGCCTTTGCGGCGGTGGTCCGGCGCGGTTTCGATCCGATCGTAGACGAAGGCGTCCGCGGTTTCCGCCGCGCAGCCGGTCGCGGCCAGGTCGCCGTTCGGCGCGACGACGTTGGCGCGGGTGACCGGGCCGGTTCGATGCAGTTCGATCCGATACCCGGTCGGCAGCGGCTTGGGATCGGGGTTCGCCGCGGCCGTCGTCATCAGATAGTTCGCGGGCTGGATCTCCCAGCGGGCCGGCAGTGCGCTTCGCAGCTCCTCGTCGGTGCCGCACAGCTTCAGGTAGTGCCGGGGCGCGGCGATCTCGCGGGCGATTTCGCCCAAGCCATCGCACAGCCGCGGGAACACCCAGCGCCTGGTTTCCTTTTCCGAGTGGGTATCCACGCGAAAGCCGCCGCGGTCGTGCACGGGGGCGGGAGCGCCGCGGGCGACGCAATGCGCGGCCTGCCAGGCGAGCAGGAGTTGCGGGTCGATGCGGAATGCGGTCATGGCTAGTGTCGATGAGATTCGGTGGAGGGGTATTCTCCGGCGACCGAACGCACCGTGCCAATGCCGACACGCAGCCGCGACGTCCCCCGTAGCTTTCGACTAGAGCATGGGCCTGTCTCCGAAGTTGAGATCACGGCAGGGATAGGACGCCAGGCTGCCTCGAGCAAGCCGTGCAGGCGGGAGCACTCCGCAGCGCCCGTATGCGGATCGCATGGCGGCAGATTCGCGGTGTGGCCGTAGGCGTACTCAAGATCGGCCTGTTGCGGGCTCGGCCGGCCCGCAGCGGTCGTGCTTCACAAAGACCGGCTTCGGTCCGCATCGCCTGCTCGTGGCGGCTGCGATGCTGCGCAACCGCCACGACAGGGCCGAGGTGGTGGCGAGCCCCGTGGCTTTTAGGCCGGCGATGGAATCGATGAATGCGCCGGCGGGCGGCGTTACGTTCGCGGCGCCGCCTGTGCGTATCGCGACTGCGCGAACCAGGCTTCGAAGTCCAAGGCGCCCTGCCAGGTCGGGCCGGCGGGCACGAGCGTGTCGCGCTGCAATTCCGCGCCGAAGTAGCGGGCATCGGGATCGCTGAGGACCGTTCGCGGGTCCTGTATGGCTTTCATGAAGCGCCCGACCAGGTCGGCCAGCGGTTCGCGTACCGGGCCGGCGATCTCGACGATGCCGTTCGCCGGAGCCTGCAGGGCCAGGCGTGCGACTGCGTCGGCGACGTCGGTCGAGGCGATCGGTTGGACCAGGGCGGCAGGAAGGCGGACCGTTTCGCCGTCGGTGCCGGACTGGATGATGCCCGGCAGGAACTCGAAGAACTGCGTCGAGTGCACGATCGTGTAGGCGAGGCCGGATTCGCGTATCAACTGTTCTTGGGCGAGCTTGGCGCGAAAATAGCCCGAAGCCGCCAGCTTTTCGGTGCCGACCACGGACAAGGCCAGATGATGGACTACGCCGGCGCGGGCCTCGGCGCGCGAAAGGTTGCCGCCCGCGGTACGGAAGAAGTCCATGGCGGCGGCGTCTTCGAAAGACGGCGAGTTGGCCAGGTCCACCACGGTGTCGGCGCCGGCCAAGGCCGCGTCCAGTCCTTCGCCGGTCAGGACATCGACTCCGGTCGAGGGCGCGGCGGCGACGACTTCATGCCCTTGGTTGCGCAGTTGCGAGACCACCTTGCTGCCGATGAGTCCGGTACCGCCGATCACGACGAATTTCATGTGTCACCTCTATGGTTGATGGAGCGGGGCGATGTCTCCGGCATGGAGGCATCGGATAGTCGATAAGCACGCCGGTGCTCGCGGGTCCACGTCGTTGGCCGCGCGCCCGGCTGCGCGGTGTTGCCTGCCGCGCCGAATCAGGTGGCGGCTCCCGCGGGTTCCTGGCAGGCACTCGCTTCCGAACTCGCGCGGGCCCGCATGCGCGGACCATCGACATGGAGATCGAGATTCAAAGCGCGTATGCGCACGGTGGCGAAGTCGATGAAGGCACGAATGCGCTTGGGCAATTGGCGCCGGCTCAGGTAACACAGGTAATGCCCGCGATCGTCCGGTGCGAACCGGTCCAGGCAGGTCAGCAAGCGTCCCGCTCGCGACGCATGGCAGATCTGGAACGCGGGCATCTGCGCCAGGCCATGGCCGTCCAGCACCGCCTGGAGCGCCAGGTCGTCGTCGTTGAACACCAGTTCGGCCTGGGGCGTCGTCGCGTGCGGGCGGCCGTCGAGCGTGAAGTCCCAACTCTTCAGGCGGCCGTTCGGCAATCGGCGGTTGATGCAGGCATGCGCCTGCAACGCGTCGGTCGTAGCGGGCAGGCCGTAGCGTCGCGCGTAGTCGGGCGAGGCGCAGACGAACATCCGCATCGGGACCAGTCGCTTGGCGATCACCTGGCTGTCGTCCATGCGGCCGTCGCGAAACGCGACGTCGATGCGATCGACCGCGAGATCGGCCGGGCGATCGTCCAGGATCAGTTCCACGCCGATTCCGGGGTGGCGCAAGCGGAATTCGGTCAGTAGCGGCGCGACGACGTTGCGCCCGAATCCGAGGCTCGCGCCGATCCTCAACTGCCCGCGCGGCGGGCCCTCGCGCAGGTCGCGCATTGCGTCCAGGGCCTGGGTGATGCGTTCCACGCCGGGGCGACAGTTCTCGAAAAACAGCTCGCCTTCGCTGGTGAGCGAGGTGAATCGTGTCGTGCGCAGGAACAGGCGCGCGCCGACTTGTCCCTCCAGCTTCTGGACGCTGCGGCTGACCGCAGAACGGCCCACGCCCAGCCGATCCGCCGCACGCGCGAAACTGCCTTCGGTGGCCACGGCGATGAAGGCGACGACACCGGCATAGCTCGCCGAGAAACTGCACGACAGCGGATCCTGGCCGTCGACGGCGACCTGCAGCACGGCGCTCATGAATGCGACGCCTCGTCCCGATCGCCGGATGGACGGCGCCTGAGCGCCAAGGCATGGACACGAGCTCGCTCGACATGGGCGCGACAGAGGTCCTCGGGCTGACCGATCAGCTCGGCGATGTCGACGTAGCTGGTCTCGAAGACCTCGTGCAGCACGAACGCCGCCTGCGCCTCGGGCGCGAGCGCATGCAGCGCAGCCAGGAACTCCAGCCAGACGCGCTCGGCGTTCGACGGCGCGGCCACGGGGTTCGATTCGCCCAAGGGAATGCTCATTCCCCAATGGTCGTTTCAGCGCGCGCGCTTGTGACAAGACCGGCGCATTGGTGCGATGCGCTCAACACGGCGCGTCCGTCGCGGTGCCTACCGGGCAAGCGCCGGGCTGCTTAGGCTGGATGCCTGCCGTGCGGCTTCAGGCCGCCTTCTCCCAGTCCTTCAAGGAACTTCCGTCATGAGTCAGCGTCTCGATTACCAGCAGCAATCCCCCGCCTTCTTCAAGAAGCTGATCGATTTCAGCATGCAGGCGGACAAGTCGACGATCGAGCCGACCGTTCGGCACCTGGTCGAAATCCGCGCGTCGCAGATCAACGGCTGCGCGTTCTGCCTGGACATGCACGTCAAGCAGGCCAGCCTCCACGGCGAGCGACCGCTGCGCCTGCATCATCTCGCTTCCTGGCGCGAGTCGACGCTATTCATTCCGCGCGAACGCGCCGCCCTGGCATGGACCGAAGTACTGACGCAGATTCCGCCGCAAGGCGTGCCGGACGATATCTACGAGCGCGTGCGTACTCAGCTGTCCGAACAGGAGATCTCGGACCTCACCTTCATCGTCATGTCCATCAATGCCTGGAATCGCGTCAACGTCGCGTTCCGGCCCGTGCCAGGCAGCCGCGACCAGGCATTCGGCCTGGACAAGGCGAACCTGAGCTGATCGGACGTCGGCCGGCGCCAGAGCGGCGTCGGTCGGTCGGCCGCATTCGCACGCCGCTCGCGGGCGGACACACCAAGGAGTTTCCATGCGCATCCATCCTTCATTGAGTCTGCTGCTTCTGCTGGCGCCGGGAATCGTTTCGGCCCATGGCCCCGGCCCGAACGTCCCGGTGCCCTCGATCGCCTCGTTGATGACCCGGGCCCTGCCCGAGTACCCCGGCAAGGAAGTATTGATGCTCGAGGTCGAGTACCCGCCCGGGGGCGCCGATCCAGTTCATCGCCACGATGCGCACGCGTTCGTCTATGTCCTCGAAGGTTCCATCGTGATGGGCGTGGCCGGCGGCGAAGAGGTAACCCTGACCGCGGGGCAGACCTTCCATGAAGCGCCCGGCGACGTGCACACGGTTGGACGCAATGCCAGTCGGGACAAGCCGGCCAGGTTCGTGGTCGTGCTGCTGAAGGATGCGGACAAGCCGGCGCTGATTCCGGTCCCCTGAACCGGGTGGGCCGGCAGCCGGCCGCAGGCGGCATGTCACAATGCGGCCTGCTGCCCCGACCTAACTGGCATGGAAGGCGCTACCCATCTCTTCACCCGGTTGCAGCCGCGCCTGCGCGGCATTGCCTATCGGATGCTCGGATCCTTGGCCGAAGCCGAGGACGTGGTCCAGGACGTGTGGCTGGCTTGGCACGACGCCGATCGGCAACGTATCGACGACCCGGAAGCGTGGCTGGTCACCACCGCCACGCGGCGCTCGATCGATCGCTTGCGCCGTGCGCGCACCGAACGCCAGCAGTATGCGGGCATCTGGTTGCCGGAGCCGGTGCTGACCGATGCCGCCGCGTCGCCGGAAGCGTTGCAGGAGGCCGCCGGCGATTTGTCCATCGCGTTCCTGATCGTGCTGGAGCGGCTCGCGCCCGAGGCGCGTGCCGCTTTCCTGCTGCGCGAAGTCTTCGATGCCGACTATCGCGACATCGCCGCGACGCTCGACAAAAGCGAGGCCGCGTGCCGCCAGATCGTGCACCGCGCCAAGAGCCAGCTGCGCGAGGAACGTCCGCGCTACGTGGTCTCGGCCGAGGCGCACCAGCGTTTGATGAGCCGCTTCGCCGAGGCCTTATCCAAGGGCGATCTGCGGCTGATGAAACAGATGATGGCCGAGTCGGCGACCTTGATCGGCGACGGCGGCGGCATCGTTACCAGCTTTCCCGAGCCGATGGTCGGCGGGCCGCGTATCGCCCAACTGTTGTTCGCGGCGACCCTGCGCCATAAGCACGATCTGCGTATCGAACTGGCCTCGATCAATGGCCGCCTGGGCGTGCTTCGCTATATCGGCGAGCAACTCGAATCGGTGCAGTCCTACGAGACCGACGGCAAGCGCATCTTGCACATCTACGTGCAACGCAATCCGGAGAAACTGCTGCGCATCGCCGCCGAGCGCCCCCGCCTCGCGAACTAGAGCCGGCGCTCATGCCGGCGTGCGCGCCTTGTTTTTCGCCGTCCGGGTATCGCGCACAGGCGGCAGGCCGAACGCGCGGCCGTATTCGCGGGTGAATTGCGGGACGCTTTCGTAGCCGACCGCGAACGCGGCGCTGCTGGCGCTGACGCCCTCCGACAGCATCAGCCGCCGGGCCTCGATCAGGCGCAGCTGCTTCTGGAACTGCAGCGGCGACAGCGAGGTGACCTCGCGGAAATGTTGGTAGAACGAGGACGGGCTCATGCCGGCGGCCGCGGCGAGGCGTTCGACCGGCAGCGGTTGGGCGAACTCGGCGCGCAGTACGGCCACCGCGCGCGCGATGCGCTGAGCGTTGCCGTTGGGCCAGCCCAGGCGACGGATCGCGGCGCCGTGCCGGCCCAGCAGCAGCCAGTAATGCAGTTCGCGCAGCAACTGGGTCTGCAGCACCGGTATCGCCGCGGGGCGGTCGAGCAGGCGCATCAGGCGCAAGGCCGCATCGGCGACTTCGCTGTCGGTCGGCTCGACCCGCACCGGGAAGCGGTCGGCGCTGGGCGCCGCCTGCATTTCCGTGGCCAGGTCCGCGATGACCGCGGCGTCGAGTTCCATCACGAAGGACAGGTAGGGCGCGGCGGCGCTGGCCTGGGTGATCTGACTGACGGTCGGCACGTCGGCGGCGATCAACAGCGAGTCGCCGGCGCCGAAGGCGAAGCTCTGGGAGCCCATGGCGACCTGCTTGCTCCCTTGCAGGACCAGGCAGACCAGCGGCCGCGGGATTTCGTGGAGCAGGCCGCTGGGCGCGGTGGCGCGGATCGCGGCGAGGCCGGGGATCGGGGTGCGGGCCAGGCCGGCCGAATCGGCGTGGGCCTGGGCGTAATGGGCGAGGGTATCGAGAAGAGTGGTCACGGAGGCGAGCCTACTGCGTCGCTGCGACGGCACGGGCCAGCCTGGAGGATCAGGCAAACAAGGCCGAGATTCCAGCAACCGGCGGCGGGACGCGGGTCCGATAGTGGCGCCCTCATTCGTCCCAGGAGCCGCCCCATGAACCAGATCGCCCTCGTCACCGGCGCCAGCCGCGGACTCGGCCGCAGCACCGCACTCAACATCGCCCGCCAGGGCGGCGACGTCGTCCTCACCTACCAGCGCCGGGCCGAGGACGCGGCCGCGGTGGTCGCCGAGATCCGGGCGATGGGGCGCAAGGCGGTGGCCTTGCCGCTCGACACCGGCGACATCGACGCATTTGCGCCATTCGTGCAGAGCTTGCGCTCGGTGTTGCAGGACACCTGGCAACGCGAGACCTTCGATCACCTGGTCAACAATGCCGGCCACGGCGACTATGCGCCGTTCGAGCAGACCACGCAGGCGCAGTTCGACCGCCTGGTCGACGTCCACTTCAAGGGCGTGTTCTTCCTGACCCAGGCCTTGCTGCCGCTGATCGCCGACGGCGGCCGCATCGTCAACCTGTCGACCGGGCTGACCCGCTTCTCAGCGCCGGGCTGGTCGGCGTATGCGGCGGCGAAGGGCGCGGTCGAGGTGCTGACCCTGTATCTGGCCAAGGAACTCGGCAGCCGCGGCATCGCGGTCAACACGGTGGCGCCGGGCGCGATCGAGACCGACTTCTTCGGCGGCGCGGTGCGCGACACGCCGGAGTTCAACCGCCACTTCGCGCAGATGACCGCGCTCGGCCGGGTCGGCCTGCCCGACGACATCGGCCCGATGATCGCCGGCCTGCTGTCCGAGCAGAACCGCTGGGTCAACGCGCAGCGGATCGAGGTCTCGGGCGGTCAGGCGATCTGAGGCGGCGGCCGCAGCCTGACCTGCGCGGCCTGCTTCTGCGCGGCCAGGAACGCGCGCAGCGACGCCGGCTTGATCGGCTTGGTCAGTACCCGGCAGCCGCGTTCGCGCGCGGCGAGTTTGAGCGCATCGCTGCCGTCGCCGGTCAGCAGTGCGGCCGGCAACACGACGCCGAGACGTTCGCGCAGGGCGTCGATGGTGGCCAGGCCGTCGAGGCGGTCGTGGAGGTGGTAGTCGACCAGGGCGACGTCGGGGTTTTGATCGAGCAGCGCCAGCGCATCGTCGACGGTCGCCGCCAGCAAAGCGGTAGCGCCCCAGCGGTCGAGCAGGGCGCGCATGCCGTCTAGGATCTCGCGGTCGTTGTCGATGCACAGCACGCGCAGGCCGGACAGGGAATCGGCCGCCGCCGAATTCGCCGGTTCGGCGACCGGCTGGGCGCGCTGCGCCTGGCCGCGCGGCACGGTGATCGAGAACACGCTGCCGCGGCGGATCTGCGAGCGCACCCGCAAGGGATGGTCGAGGGTGCGGGCGATGCGCTGGCAGATCGACAGGCCCAGGCCGAGGCCGCGTTCGCCGCCGCTGCCGGGCTGATCGAAGCGGCGGAACTCGTCGAAGATCTGTTCGAGGTGATGCTCGGGAATGCCCGGGCCGGTGTCCCAGACCTGCATTTCGATCCGGCCCGGTTGCGAGGGGTCGCGATGCGGGCGCAGGCGCGCGGCCAGCAGCACGCCGCCTTCGCGGGTGTAGCGCAAGGCGTTGGCGAGGAAGTTCTGCAGCGCGCGGCGCAGCAGGCGGCGGTCGCTGCGCACCGGCATCGAGGCCTGGGCCAGGCGCACCCGCAGTTCCAGGCCGCGGCCGGCCGCGCTCGGCGCGTATTGCGCGGCGAGTTCGCGCAGCAGTTCGCCGGCGTCGAAGTCGGTCAACTCCGGGCGCAACGCGCCGGCGTCGAGGCGCGAGATGTCGAGCAAGCCGTCGAGCAGGTCTTCGGCGGCGCGCAGCGAGGCGTCGACTCTTTCGGCCAGGCGCCGTTGCTCGCCGATGTCGTCGCTTTCGCGCAGGGCGGTGGTGAACAGGCGCGCGGCGTTGAGCGGCTGCAGCACGTCGTGGCTGACCGCGGCCAGGAAGCGGGTCTTGGACTGCTGCGCCGACTCGGCTTCCTGGGTGCGTTGCTCGACGCGTTGTTCGAGAGTCTCGTTGGCTTCGCGCAGCGCCTGTTCGGCGCGCTTGTAGTCGGTGACGTCGCTATAGCTGGTGACGTAGCCGCCGCCGATCAGCGGGCGGCCGACCATCTCGATGACCTGGCCGTTGGCGCGCACGCGCTCGAACACGTGCGGCGCGCCGGCGCGCAGGTGGGCCAGGCGGCGGCCGACCAGTTCCTCGATGGTCTGTTCGTCGAGCGGGCCGGTGCCCATCTCGCCGCGCTCGGCGTTCCAGCGCAGCAGGTCGCCGACCGGACGGCCGACGTAGAGCATGCCGTCGGGATAGTCGAAGAGTTCCTGGTAGCGCCGGTTCCAGGCGACCAGGCGCATTTCCGGATCGACCACGCTGACGCCCTGGCTGATGTTCTCCAACGTGGTCGACAGCACCTGGCGGTTGAAGCGCAGTTCCTGGTTGGCCTCGTCGAGCAGGGCCACCACTTCGCCGAGTTCCATGCCCGAGCCGCGCAGGGCGCTGGTCAGGGTCAGGCGCGCCGAGGCCGCGCCGATCGCCGCGGCCAGCAGGCGTTCGGTGAACTGGGCCAGGGCGCGGTCGGCCGGCTGCAGCGGCAGCCATTCGCGGCCTTGCTGGTGGGCGTAGTCCTCGAACGCGCGGCGCGCATGGCGCTCGCCGACGATGCGTTCGGCCAGCGCGAGCAGCTCGCCGCTGCGCACGCTGCCGGCCCAGCCGCCGGGGCCGAGCGCGGGGCGGCGCACGTAAGGGTCGAGGAAGGGGGCGGCGAGCAGCTGGTCCTGCAGGCGCGGGCGCTGCCGCACCGAGATGAACAAGAACGCGCCGATGTTGAACAGCAGCGACCAGAAGGTGCCGTGGGTGAGCGGGTCCCAGCCGACCAGGCCGAACAACTGCTCCGGGCGCAGCCAGACGATGTCGAGCGGGCCGGTCGCCAACCAGTCGCCGGCGATCCAGCCCCCGCGCGCGAGCGCCGGCAGCAGCAGGGTGTAGATCCACACCACGGTGCCGGCGAACAGGCCCGAGAACGCGCCCGAGCGGCTGGCGCCGCGCCAGTACAGGCCGCCGATCAGCGCCGGGGCGAATTGCGCGACCGCGGCGAAGGCGAGCAGGCCGTGCTGGGCCAGGCCGTTCGCGCCGAGCGAACCGCGGTGATAGGCATACGCCAACAGCGCCAGCATCACGATGGTGATGCGCCGCACCCACAGCACCTGTCGGTCGATGCCCTGGCTTTCGTTCAAGGCGCCGCTGCGCAGCAGCAGCGGCACGACGAGGTCGTTGCTGACCATGGTCGACAGCGCGACGCTGGAGACGATGACCATGCCGGTGGCGGCCGAGAAACCGCCGATGTAGACCATCAACGCCAGCGCCTGCTGGTCGAACTGCAGCGGCAGCGCCAGCACGTAGGTGTCGGGGGAGATGCCGCTGCCGGCGAGCACGGCCTGGCCGGTCAGGGTGATCGGCACCACCAGCACCGTGATCAGCGCCAGATAGCCGCCGAACAGCCAGCGCGCCGCGCGCAGGTCGTTCGGGTCCTGGCACTCGACCACGGCGACGTGGAACTGGCGCGGCAGGCAGATGATCGCGGTGAACGCGAGCAAGGTCTGGGTGATGAAGCCGGCCGGCAGGCCCGGCTGGGTCACCACCTGGGCGGCCTGCTGGATTCGCTGCGGGAAGTTGCCGAGGCCGGGCAAGTGGACCAGCGCGAACACGCCGATGGCGATGAAGGCGATCAGCTTGACCAGCGACTCCAGCGCGACCGCGAGGACCATGCCGTGGTGGTGCTCGGTGGCGTCGATCTGGCGCGTGCCGAACAGGATCGCGAACACCGCCAGCATCATCGCCACGTAGAACGCCGGGTCGGCGAGCAGGCCGCCGTCGGACGGCACCCCGGCCAGCACCTCCACGCTCATCGCCACCGCCTTGAACTGCAGCGCGACGTAGGGCACCGCGGCGGTCAGCGCGACCGCGGCGACCAGCGCGGCCAGGCCGGGCGCGCGGCCGTAGCGCGAAGACAGGAAGTCGGCGATCGAGACGATCCGGTGTTCGCCGGAGATCAGCACCAGGCGTTCGAGGATGCGCCAGCCGAACGCCAGCATCAGCAGCGGGCCGAGGTAGATCGGCAGGAAGCCCAGGCCGGTGCGCGCGGCGGTGCCGACCGCGCCGTAGAAGGTCCACGACGAGCAGTACACGGCGAGCGCGAGCGAGTACACCGCGGTGCGCAGCCAGCGCGCGCGCGGCGTGCGTTCGCGCTGGTCGCCGTAGTAGGCGACCGCGAACAGCAGGCCGACGTAGCCGGCCGATACCAGCAGCAGAATCCAGCCTGGGACCAAGGGCGCGGGTTCGGAATCGGTGAAGTCGGTCGAGTGTACGGCCTGGGCGCGCGGGCCGGACCGGCGCCGGGCTTCGACTTTGGCCGCGGGTGGTGGAGGCGCGGCGGCGGCCTGGGCCGGAGCTGGCGCGCCAGGACCCGGGCGGACCGCGCCGCACCGCCGGCACGCTCGCGCTGAGGCCGCGGTCAAGATTCGGCGATACGGCCGCGGACGGAACCACTGCGATCACGGTTTCGGCCGGGGCGATCTGAGAGCGTGCTGCGGCGCCGGCCCCCGCCGTGCGCTCCGACTCGTCATCCCCGGCGTCTGCACCGCGACGCTGTGCCGCCTTATCGGCGGCCGACCGCCGTTGCGACTGCTTTGCGCGCCATCGCCGCTCCAGGAGGGACACCGCAATGAAGTCCGGAACCACGAAAACCTTCGCGCCCACCTTGCTCGCCGTCGCCCTGGCCACGGGCCTGGCCTTGTCCTACGTTCCGCAGGCCGCCGCCGTGTCCGCGCCCGCGCCGCTCAAGATCGCCGAGCAGCGCAGCACCGACCTGCGCCTCGGCGCCGGCGGCAAGGCCGCGTTCGAACCGGTCGAGATCCGCACGCCCGACGCGGCCTTCATCAAGGTGCATTTCGACCGCTTCTCGCTGCCCGAGGGGGTGATGCTCGAAGTCGCCAGCCCCGACGGCCGCGAGGTCTACCGCTACGGCAATACCGAGCGCGACCGCCATACCGTCGCCAAGGACCTCGGCCAGGACGGCCGCCAGAGCTTCTCGGCGATGTCGATCGGCGGCCCGGTCGCGGTGCTGCGCCTGGTCGGCACGCCGCGCGAGCCGTGGAACTCCGGACACGGCGTGGTGGTGACGCGTTATCTGGAAGGCTATCCCGAGGCGATGCTCGGCGAATTGCAGGATGCCGATCTGCTCGGCGGCCAGGTCGGCACCAAGTCGATCTGCGGCGTCGACGACAAGAAGGCCGCGGCCTGCTACGCGAGCAGCGACGCCACCGCTTTCGATCGCTCGCGCCCGGTCGCGCGCATGCTCAGCAGCGGCGGCAGCCTGTGCACGGCGTGGCGCGTCGGTCCCGACAACCGCATGTTCACCAACAACCACTGCATCAACACCGCCGCGGCGGTGGCCGGCGCCGAGTTCTGGTTCAACTATCAGCTCAGCAGTTGCGGCGGCAGCCAGGGCACGGTGACCAAGGTCGCCGGCGACCAGATGCTGCGCACCGACGCCACCCTCGACTACACGCTGTTCACGGTCAAGAACTTCGCGACCATCTCGAGCTTCGGTTATCTCGGCCTCGACGTGCGCGCGGCGACCGCGGGCGAGGGCTTGTTCATCTCCGGCCATCCGGGCGGACGCATGAAGGAACTCAGCGTGGTCGACGACCGAAACGGCGGCGGCAGCTGCCGCGTCGATTCGGCCAACGTCAACGGCAACGGCACCAACACCGACATCGGTTATTACTGCGACACCGAAGGCGGCAGCTCGGGCTCGCCGGTGATCGCGCGCTCGACCCGCAAGGCCATCGCCCTGCACCACTTCGGCGGCTGCCTGAATTCCGGCGCGAAGTTCTCGTTGATCTGGCCGCAAGTTTCGACCCACTTCGGCGGCGTGGTGCCGGACGGCGACACCGGCGGCCCGACGCCGGGCCCGCGCTTCGAGAACGCCACCGACTATGCGATCAACGACAACGCCACCGTCGACAGCCCGCTGACCGTGAGCGGCGTCGCCGGCAATGCCCCGGCGACCTTGAAGGTCGAGGTCGCGATCGTGCACACCTACCAGGGCGACCTGAAGGTCGACCTGGTCGCGCCCGACGGCAGCCTCTACAACCTGCACAACCGCAGCGGCGGAAGCGCCGACAACATCAACGCGACCTATACGGTGAATGCGTCGAGCGAAGTCGCCAACGGCGTGTGGAAGCTGCGCGTCAACGACAACGCCGCGCAGGACGTCGGCAAGATCGACCGTTGGGCCCTGCAGTTCTAAGCCACGGTGGAGGCGCGGCCCGCACGCGCGGGTCGCGCCTCACATTTCGCCTGTAAGAGCGGCGTAAGCCGCGACCGCGATGTCGCCGGTTGCGACGAAATCGTGAAGCATCGTGTCGCGGCTCGCGCCGCTCCTACAAAGACCGCACGCTCCATCATTGTCCGGTACCTGCGGGGTAGGAGCGACGCAAGCCGCGACCGCGGGATGGCCGGCCGCGTCGCCATCCTGAGGCGGCGTGGTCGCGGCTCGCGCGGCTCCTACCTGGGAGCACTGCACGAAATCCGCGCCATCCGCCGCCGCGAACGCGTTCAGCTCATGCGCACATACCCGCTGCGCGCTCGATTCAAGTTCCGCACATCCGCGCCGCGAATCCGATCGCGGTCACGTTTGCAGGCTATTTCGAGCTTGCTTGAAGCATTTGTGCGGCGCTCGCGCTGTGCAAGCTCGTGTGCGGCGCATGCGCGGCGTTCGCAGTCGCGCACAGAGCGCCGGATCGGAATCTTAGGAGACGACATGACCATCGCAAGGATTTCGCCGCAGGCTTTCGGCCTGTTGATCGGCGCCTGCCTGTTGACCGCCACCGCCTTCGCCGCCGAGCCCCGCCCCGCGCCGCTGACCGCCGGCCAGACCCGCGCCGTCGACCTGCGCCTCGGGCCGCATTCGGGCCTGTCCAAATCGGCGTGGTCGCGTCCGGTGCGGATCGGCACGCCCGATGCGGCCTTCATCAAGGTGCACTTCGAACACTTCGATCTCCCCGCCGGCGTGACCCTGCAGGTATCGAACCCGCAGGGCACCGAGGTCTATCGCTATCGCCAGGGCGAGCTGGGCCGCCACACCGTCGATGCCGCGCTCGGCGAGGACGGCAAGACCCGGTTCGGTGCGATGTCGATCGCCGGCAACACCGCGGTGCTGCGCCTGACCGGCACGCCGGCCGAGCCGTGGGCGCCGCGCCACGGGGTGCGCGTGAGCCGTTACGACGAAGGTTTTCCGCAGGAGCTGATGGGCGAATTCAGCGAGGCCGGCCTGCTCGGCGGCGACGTCTCGGCCAAGTCGATCTGCGGCGTCAAGGACAGCCGCCCGGTCGCGTGCTACGCCGGCACCGACGCGACCGCGGTCGCGCGTTCCAAGCCGGTCGCGCTGATCCTGCTCAACGGCACCAAGTGGTGCACCGCCTGGCGCGTGGGCGCCGACAACCGCATTTTCACCAACAACCACTGCCTCGACAGCGCCGCCGACGTGGCCGCGTCCGAGTACTGGTTCAACTACCAGGCCACCACCTGCGCGGGCACCACCAGCGGCACGTTGACCAAGGTCGCCGGCGACAAGTTGCTCAAGACCGACCAGACCCTGGACTACAGCCTGCTGACGGTGAAGAACTTCGCCGCGATCTCCGGCTTCGGCTATCTCGGCCTCGACGTGCGCAAGCCGGTGCTCGGCGAAGAGATCTACATCAGCGGTCATCCCGCCACGCGCATGAAGGAGTTGTCCGTCGTCAGCGATCGCGACGGCGGCGGCCGCTGCAAAGTCATCGACGCCGATGCCGATGGTTACGGCACCAACACCGATGCGGGCTACTACTGCGATACCGAAGGCGGCAACTCCGGCTCGCCGGTGCTGGCGCGCTCCTCGCACAAGGTCGTCGCGTTGCACCACTTCGGCGGCAACTGCAATCTGCAGGCGCCGAACCGAGGCGTGAAGATGCAGCTGATCTGGCCGCAGGTGAAGACCTTCTTCAACAACGTGGTGCCCTGAGCGGCGATCACAGCGCAGCCGTGCGGATGGACGCACGGCTGCGCGTGCTGAGCCGGTTGCGAGAGGCGCTGCGCGCTCCCCTGCGTCATCCCCGCGAAGGCGGGCTGTGCTTCACCTCGGCGGAGCCGAGTACCCAGGGCTTTACCGAGGCATTGCGTTGAAGTCTCTACGGCCCGGCCAGAGCGCCCGGCGCCTCGGCGCTCACGGATGCGCGGGCCGGTGGCTCGCAAGCGCATCCATTCACCCCTGCCTTCGCGGGGGTGGCGGCTTTGGAGAGATGTTGAGGGAATGATGCGCGACCCCCCGACCCCGACCCCGACCCCGACCCCGACCCCGAACCCGACCCCGAACCCGAACCCGAACCCGAACCCGAACCCGAACCCGAACCCCGAACCCCGAACCCCGAACCCCGAACCCCGAACCCCGAACCCCGAACCCCGAACCCCGAACCCCGAGTCCCGAGTCCCGAGTCCCGAGTCCCGAACCACCAGGCCAAAAAAAACCCGCCACACGGGCGGGTTCCTTCTGAAGGCTTCGATCTCCGCTTTCGCGGAATGACACAGGCGTTCGCGCTAAGCGCGAACGCGCCAGCATCACTTGATCTTGCCTTCCTTGTAGATCACGTGCTTGCGGACGACGGGGTCGTACTTCTTGACCTCCATCTTCGCCGGGGTGTTCTTCTTGTTCTTGTCGGTCGTGTAGAAGTGACCGGTGTTCGCCGTCGAGATCAGGCGGATCTTGTCGCGCTTGGAAGCCATGGGTCAGTCCTCCTCAGATCTTTTCGCCGCGGGCGCGGAGCTCGGCGAGAACGGAGTCGATGCCGTTCTTGTCGATGGTGCGCAGGGCATGGGCGGAAACACGCAGCTTCACCCAACGGTTCTCACTGGCGACCCAGAAACGGCGCTCGTGCAGGTTGGGGAGGAAACGGCGGCGGGTCTTGTTCATGGCATGCGAGACGTTGTTGCCAGTCGTCGTTCGCTTGCCCGTTACTTGGCATACGCGGGACATTACGCACCTCGAAAAGGTCTGTGCTTCCCTTGGCCAGGGAGGCGGCGGCCCCGATGCCGGCATTCGAACGAATGCACGCATCACGCGACACGGGTCAGGATTGAAAACCGCTGCACCGTGGCGGGCCGGAATCGCGTTTCCGGGTCCGCCCGGACACCCCTAGGGGCAAGCCGGACGCAGCGAGCCGCGCATTATGCCGGCAAATTCAAGCCGGAACAAGCACTTGGATCGGCCGGGGGGCGAACCACGGCAGTCCGGGCTAGGCGCGGCGCCAGCCGCGACCGCGGAGCGGCTGGTCGGACGGAACGGGCCGGGAAAGTCCGACGAGCACGGGGGCGCCGCCGTGGCGCGGTAGGCGTAGGGCGCAGGCGCGGCTGGCGCTGCCCCTACCCTGAGCACGCTGAAGTCGCAATCCTGCTTGAGACGGTTAGTGGCCGTTGCGGTCGCGATGCCAGCCGCGGTGCTTGATGTCCAGGTACAGGCTGTAGGCGGCGGTGAAGGCCGGGAACAGGTTCTGGATCACCCCGACCGAGTCCTGCTTCTGCGAGAACACGAAATAGCTCAGGGTCATGACGCTGCCGACGAGGCTCATGTACCAGAACGCGCGCGGGATCACCGGCTTGCCCTGGCGCTTGCTGGCGATGAACTGGACCAGCCAGCGGCCGCCGAACATAAAGGCGCCGACCAGGCCGATCAGCTTCCACGGCGACATATGCAGCCCGGTCCAGGCCAGCCAGGCGATCGGGGAGTTCATGAAGTCCATGGCGCGCCTCAGCGTTCGACGATGGCGGTGACCTTGGCCCGGCGGATCAGCCAGGCGACGCCGCGCAAGTCGGCGATGCCGACCAGGGCGCGGTTGAGGTTGTTGTACTTGGATACGCCGGTGCTGCGGGCACGGTGGTTGACCGGCACGCTCACGGTCTTCCAGCCGGCGCGCTGGAACAGCGCCGGCAGGTAGCGGTGCATGTGGTTGAAGTACGGCAGTTCGAGGAAGGCGGCGCGCTCGAACAATTTGATCCCGCAGCCGGTGTCGGGGGTGTCGTCGCGCAGCATGCGGCTGCGGATCGCGTTGGCCCACTTGGAGGCCCAACGCTTGCTGCCGGAGTCCTGGCGGTTGACCCGCCAGCCGGCGAACAGCTTCACCTCGGGCGCCGATTCGGCGCGCTTGGCCAGCAGCTTGGGGATGTCGGCCGGGTCGTTCTGGCCGTCGCCGTCGAGGGTCGCGATCCAGGCGCCGCGCGCGGCCTTGACGCCGTTGCGCACCGCGGTGCTCTGCCCGCTCTGGGTGACGTGATGGAGCACGCGCAGCTCGGGCACGCCGGCCTTCAGTGCTTCCAGCGCGGCCAGGGTGCCGTCGCGCGAGTGATCGTCGACGTAGACGATCTCGAAATCGCCGCCGTCCGACGGTGCGCGGCCGCGCAGGGCGGTGGTGATTTCCTGGATCAGCGGGGCGACGTTGTCCTGTTCGTTGAACACCGGTACGACGACGGACAGTTGTGGGCTTTGCGTCATTGCTTGGAACTCGCGATGGATTCGATGCGATTGCGCCCTGGGGCTGGCAGGCCGGGGCGGACGCGCTGCGGGCGAGTGCAGGCGCGACCGCCGATACGCGACGGCGCCTCAGGCCGCCCTGCGCCGCCGGGCCGCCGGGCGCCCGGTGTTTCCGGGCCGACGCCCCGAGGGACAGGAACTGCAGGGCAGGTGGGGGTGGTCGGCTCCGGCCGCAAGCGCGAGGGAGCCAGGATAGTGTGTCATCGCCGCGGCGAAGCGGAGCTTCACATGGTCCGGCGCGGGCGCCGGTCCGGCAGGCTCAGGCCCGCTCGCCGAAGTAGCCGCGGCACCAGCCGACCACCCGCGGCAGGCCGAGCTCGATCGAGGTGCTCGGCTCGAAGCCGAACGCCGCATGGGCGCGGCGGGTATCGGCCATGGTTTCGACCATGTCGCCCGGCTGCATCGGCTTGTAGATCTTTTCGGCGCTGCGGCCGGCGGCCTGCTCGATCACCTCGATGAAGCGTTCGAGCTCGACCGGAGTGTGGTTGCCCAGGTTGAACACGCGGTGCGGCGGGTCCTGGTCGGATGGGTGGGCGAGCGCGCCGAGCACGCCGGCGACGATGTCGTCGATATAGGTGAAGTCGCGCCGCATCCTGCCGTGGTTGAACACCTCGATCGGGCGCCCGGCCAGGACTGCGCGCGAGAACAGCAACGGCGCCATGTCGGGCCGGCCCCAAGGGCCGTAGACGGTGAAGAAGCGCAGGCCGGTCGCGCGCAGGCCGTAGAGGTGGGCGTAGGTGTGCGCCATCAGCTCGTTGGCGGCCTTGGTCGCGGCGTACAGCGAGCGCGGCCGGTCGATGCGCTGGTCTTCCGAGAACGGCGGCGTGGCCGAATCGCCGTACACCGACGAGGAGCTGGCATAGACCAGGTGCTGCACCTCGCGGTGCCGGCACAGCTCGAGCAGGTTGACGAAGCCGGTCAGGTTGCTGTCGACGTAGGCGTGCGGATGGGTCAGCGAATAGCGCACGCCGGCCTGGGCGGCGAGGTGGATCACCCGCTCGGGCCGCACCTCGTCGAACAGCGCGGCCAAACCGTCGCGATCGCCGAGATCGAGGGCGCGGATGTCGACGTCCGGGCACAGCGCGGCGACGCGGTCGCGCTTGAGCCGGGGGTCGTAGTAGTCGTTGTAGTTGTCGAGGCCGACCACCGCCTGGCCTTGCGCGCGCAGGGCGCGGCAGACGTTGGCGCCGATGAAGCCGGCTACGCCGGTGACGAGGAGGGTCATGGGAACTGCAACGCGGTGGAGAAGGGGTAGCTTGCCGGACTATCGATGAACCGATGTCGGAGGAAGGTCGTAACGCCCGCGGCGGAGGACGCCGGGGGCGCTGCGACGGCGCCGCTTACTGGACCGCGACCTGGCGCGACAGGCCGAAGGCTTCGTCGAGCTGTTGCTGGCTGCTCGCGTCGATCCAGACATACACCTTGACCTTGCTCTTGGGCTTGGCGCCCGGCAGGTTGATCACGGTTTCGCGCGAATACGGGCGGGCGTTGTTGATCGTCGGCTTCTTGTACCAGGTGACCGCCTGGGTGCCGACCGTGCCCTTCTCGGCGCGCGCCTTCTTGTTCGGCTTGAAGCTGCGCTGGCCCAGGTACACGCCCAGGCCCGAGCCGGAGCCGAGGCTCGACGGCAGTTCGAGGTAGCAGATGGTGTAGTTGGCGCCTTGGCGTTCGCCCCATTTCAGGCTGGGGTCGCTGAGTTCGGGGCAGCTGCCCGACTGGGCGAAGGCCAGGGCCGGTGCCAGCAACAAGGTGGCGGCGGCAATCCATTTCATACGAATCTCCTTTCGGTGGTGTCGGATCGGTGGTCGGAGGCGGACGATCGAACCGCGGCGATGGGTCCGGCCAGGATGGACGGAGCATTTTAGTGGATCGATCCGGCCCTGCCGCCGTAAAGCGTCACAGGACGGCCCCGGTTCGCCCCCGCAGGCTATGCCGGACGAATCGAGCCCGTGCTCGACTCCCGTCCCGGCGGCCTCGGCGACGACCGGCGGGCCGGCGGGCCGGCGGTGAGCGTTCAAGGATAGGGGTGGCGGATGACCGCCGCGTGCCTGCCGCCGCCGCGAGGACGGGTCGCGGCGACCGCGATGCGCCTCTCGGCGCCCCGCTCGGCCGGCCTCAGGCCTCGACTTTGCCGCGCAGACGCTCCAGCACGCCCTCGAGCGAATCCAGGTCGGTGTAATGAATGACCAGGCGGCCCTTGCCGCCGCGGCCGTGCAGCACGTTGACCTTGGTGCTCAGCGATTCGGACAGTTCGCGTTCGAGGGTGACGATGTCGGCCTGCGGCTTGGCCTTGGCCGGCTTGGGCTTGCCCGACACCGGCACCTTGCCGGCGGCGAGCTGCTGCACCCGGTGTTCGACGTCGCGCACCGACCACTGGTTCTCGGCGGCCTGGCGGGCCAGCGCGATCGCCGCCTGCGGGGCCAGCGTGAGCAGGGCGCGCGCATGGCCCATCTCGAGGGCGCGGGTCTCGACCAGGATGCGGATCTCGCTCGGCAGTTCGAGCAGGCGCAGCAGGTTGGACACCGCCGCGCGCGAACGGCCGACCGCTTCGGCGGCCTGGGCGTGGGTGAGGTCGAATTCGTCGATCAGCCGTTGCAGCGCGGTGGCTTCTTCGAGCGGGTTGAGGTCTTCGCGCTGGATGTTCTCGATCAGCGCCATCGCGACCACGGTGCGGTCGTCGACTTCGCGGATCACCACCGGGATCACTTCGAGGCCGGCCAGGCGCGAGGCGCGCCAGCGGCGTTCGCCGGCGATGATCTCGTAGGTCTTGCCGCCCCTCTCGCCGATCTCGCGCACCACGATGGGCTGGATGACGCCCTGGGCCTTGATCGACTCGGCCAGCTCGGCGAGTTTGTCCTCGTCCCAGTGCTTGCGCGGCTGGTACTTGCCCGGGCTCAGCGAATCGACCGGCAGGTTGCGCAACAGGTCGCCGGGCTGGGCCTCGACCAGGGTCGGCGCTTCGGCGGCGGCCTTGGGGCCGAGCAAGGCTTCGAGGCCGCGGCCCAGGCCGCGCTTCTTGGCAGGGTGACTCATGCCGGGGTCTCCGCAGTGACGGCCTGCGCGGCGGCCTTGGCGGCCTGGTCGCGTTCGCGCTGGCGGCGCAGCACTTCGCCGGCCAGGCCCATGTAGGCGATGCCGCCGCGGCTGGCCTTGTCGTAGCCGACGATGCTCTGGCCGTGGCTCGGCGCCTCGGCCAGGCGCACGTTGCGCGGCACGATGGTCCGGAACACGCGATCGCCGAAGTGGTTGGTGAGTTCGGCCGAAACCGCGTTGGCCAGGTTGTTGCGCACGTCGAACATGGTGCGCAACACGCCTTCGATTTCGAGCGAGGGATTGAGGTTGGCCTTGAGCGCCTCGATCGTGTCGACCAGCGCGCTGAGGCCTTCGAGCGCGTAGTACTCGCACTGCATCGGCACGATGATCGAGTCGGCCGCGGTCAACGCGTTCAGGGTCAGCAAAGACAGCGCCGGCGGGCAGTCGATGATGATGAAATCGTAGCTGCCTCGCAGCGGCGCCAGCGCGCGCTTGAGCCTTTGCTCGCGCGCGTCCTCGTTCATCAGGCGGATTTCCGCCGCGGTCAGGTCGATGTTGCCGGGCAGCAGGTCGAAGTCTTCCGGCGTGCGCACGATGGTCGCGGCGGCGTCCGCCTCGCCGAGCAGGACCTCGCAGATCGAGTCCTCGAGCTGGCGCTTGTCGACGCCGCTGCCCATGGTCGCGTTGCCCTGGGGGTCCAGGTCGACGAGCAGGATGCGCTTGGGCGTGCGCGCGAGCGCGGCGGCCAGGTTGACCGCGGTGGTGGTCTTGCCGACCCCGCCTTTCTGGTTGGCGACGGCGATGATGCGGGCCATGCGGCTCGTCCCCTGCTGTAACGATGAGATGACATGAAGGAGGACGGCGCCTGGCGCCGGCCGGACTGGGGATTATGCCCCAGTCTTAAGCCGGGACTCGGGACTCGGGACTCGGGACTCGGGACTCGGGGTTCGGGGTCGGGGCTCGGGGGTCGGGACTCGCCGGTCGGGACGGGGGACTCGGGACGCGCGGATCGGGACTGGGACTTGCCGGCCCCTGCCGATCTCCCGCGGTTAAGCCGATCCGCCAGGTCGCGCTGCCTTTGCTTGAACCGGGTTCCGAGCCCCGAACCTTGGGCTGTCGACGGCGCTCTGCCGTTAAGGCGCCTTCGCCAGGTCGCACTCCCCCTGCTTCACCCGAATCCCCAGTCCCGAGTCCCGGCCGACGAACCTGGGGAGTGTGGGCGGCGCGCCCTGCGGTTAAGGCGACTCGCCAGGTCGCGCTGCCTTTGCTTGATCCGAGTCCCCAGTCCCGAGTCCCGAGTCCCGGCTGGCGAGTCCCGAGTCGCATCGACCGACCACCACCATATGCCGCTCGGCGGCCAGGCCCGGCACCCGCATCGGTTCGACCGAGCGCACGCTCCAGCCGGACGGCAGGGCGGCGATCTCCTCGTCCGGGCGCACGCCTTTCATCGCCAGCAGCACGCCGTCGGGCTTGAGCAGGTGGCCGCCGAGTTCGAGGATCAGCGGCAGGGTCGCCAGGGCGCGCGCGGTGATCGCGTCGTAGGCGCCGAGCTCGGCGAAGGCCTCGATCCGGGACTCGGCCACGCGCGCGTCCTTCAGGCCCAGCTGGCGCAAGGCCTCGCGCATGAAGCGGGCCTTCTTGCCGTTGCTCTCGACCAGGCTCACGCGCAGGCCCGGCTTGACGATGGCCAGCGGGATGCCGGGCAGGCCGGCGCCGGTGCCCAGGTCGGCCAGGGCGCCGCCGCGGTCGGCGAGCGCGTCGACGTAGGGGTGCATGGCCAGCGAATCGAGCAGGTGCTTGGCGACCATCTCGTGCGGGTCGCGCACCGCGGTCAGGTTGTAGGTGCGGTTCCAGCGCGCGAGCAGGGCCAGGTAGTCCAGCAGCGGCGCCGACAGGGCCGGATCGAGGGCGAGCGCCGACAGGCCGGCTTCGAGCTCGCTGCGCAGCCCGGGCGGTAAGGAGACGGGGGTATTCATCGGCGACAGTATCGCCGATGGGCCGAGCCGGGCGCAGCCAGGGGCGGCGGCGAAGCTCCCCGAAGCCACGCCTGCGACGGGCAGGCCTGCAAAGGGCAGGGCGGCGCAAGCCGCGACCGCGAAACCGCGGCGGCGGCGAAACCTCGAGGTCCGTATCCGTATCCGTCTCTGGGCGAGGCGCGCGAAAACCCGCGCCGCTTAGTCCGCCAGCGGGCGCCACGCCAGCGCGCCCAGGTACCCGGGGGCCGGCTCGATCTCGCGCAGGTGCCATTGCTCGGCCCGGCCCAGGGCCGGATCGCATTCGACCAATTGCAGCCGGTCGTCGCGTTCCTCGAAACGCAGCTTGTCCAGGCCGAACGACAGGCCGTGGCCGTGCGCCTTGAGCACCGCCTCCTTCGCGCACCACAGGCGCAGGAAGGCGCGGTCGCGGTCGGGATGCGCCCGCAGCCAGTCGGACTCGCGATCGGTGAAGAAGCGCGCCGACACCTCCAGCGCGCGCGGTCGCCGTTGCAGGCGCTCCAGGTCGACGCCGACCTGCGCCCGATGGGCCAGCGCGACCAACAGGCGCTCGCCGCTGTGGCTCCAATTGCAGTCGTAGCGCTGGTGCGGCGGGTCCAGGTGCGGGCGCTGACGGTCGTCGCGGGTCAGCGACAGCCGGGGGTCGCCGAGCTGCCTCGCCAACCATTCGCGCGCCTCCGGTTCGGCCGGTTGCCCGTGCCGGTGGGCCAGCCAGGTCCAGCGCAGCTCGTGGCCGTCGGAGCGCTCGGTATACGTATCGAGGGGCGAAGGCGAATGGCCGGACAGGGACATGAACAGATGGGCTTTGGCCTGCGGCAGGCCGGTCAGCGTAAGCTAAACCCTGGGGTACGGGTTCGTGGCGGCGGCACGGCGCGGGGGCGCGGTGCGGTCGCGCTGCCATGCGGCGAGGTCCGGACGGACCCTCAGCTGGCGATCAGGCGGGCCCGGGCAAGTTGCGCTATTGGAAACGGCCGTGCGGCCGCGGGAAATCATTGATGTCAGCGGTTATCGATCCGAGCCTCGTTCCGTTCAGCCAGGATCCTGCGTCGCCCGGCGGCGAGTCGTTCGCGCTCGTCGCGGGCGCGCCCGGGCGTGCCCTGGCCTTCGGTCCCGGCGGTGCGATCGACCGTGCCGGCTTCGAGGCCGAGGTGCGGGCGCTCGCCGCGACCCTGCCCGCGGCCCAGTACGCGGTCAACCTGTGCGAAAACCGCTACCGCTTCCTGGTCGCGCTGTGCGCGGTGGCCTTGCGCGGGCAAGCCAATCTGCTGCCGCCGTCGCGCGCGCCGGCGGTGGTCGACGACGTGCTCGCGCGTTACCCCGACAGCTACTGCATCGGCGATCTCGCCCTGGATCCGCTGCCGCCGCGTTATCTGCGCCTGCCGGCCGAACTGCCGCGCGAGGACGGCGACGCGCTGTCGGCGCGGGCCGCGGCCTTGCTCGCGATCGGCTTCACTTCCGGCAGCACCGGTCAGCCCAAGCCCAACGCCAAGACCTGGCAAGCCTTCCGCACCAGCACCGCGCAGAACCTGATAGCGCTCGGCGACCTGTTGCGCGCCGACGAGGTCACCTACCTGGTCGCGACGGTGCCGCCGCAGCACATGTACGGCATGGAGATGTCGGTGCTGCTGCCTTTGCTCGGCCCGATCGCGGTGCACGCCGATCGGCCGTTTTTCCCGGGCGATGTCGCGCGCGCGCTCGGCGACGCGCCGACTCCGCCGTTGCTGGTGACCACGCCGGTGCATCTGCGCGCGCTGGTCGAGTCCGGCGTCGAACTGCCGCCGCTGGCGGGCATCGTCTCGGCCACCGCGCCGCTGCCGGTCGAACTCGCGGTCGCGGCCGAAACCCGCTACGGCTGCGAAGTGCGCGAAGTGTTCGGCTCGACCGAGACCTGCGTATTCGCCCGCCGCCGCACCGCGCGCGAAGCGGCGTGGACGCCGCTGCCGGGCGTGCGCATATGCCCGCAACCCGACGGCACCGCGATCCATGCGCCGCACCTGCCCGAGCCGGTGGTGCTCGCCGATCTGATGGAAGTCGAAGCCGACGGGCGCTTCGTATTGCGCGGCCGCAGCGCCGACCTGCTGGAGATCGCCGGCAAGCGCGCCTCGCTCGGCGATCTCACCCGCAAGTTGCTCGCGGTCGAGGGCGTGGTCGACGGAGTGATGCTGCAACTCGAGACGGCCGACGCCTTCGGTGTGCGCCGCATCGCCGCGCTGGCGGTCGCGCCGACGCTCGACGAAGCCGCGATCCTGCAGGCGCTGCGGCAAAGCATCGATCCGGTGTTCCTGCCGCGTCCGCTGCGCCGCGTCGACGCCCTGCCGCGCAACGAAACCGGCAAACTGCCGCGCCACGCGGTCGAGGCGATGCTGCGCGAGAGCGAGTAAGCGCGGCGCAAGCCGCCACGGCACGAGTACGAAACCGGAGTCCTTCATGCCGGCTTCGCATCGATGACGCCGAACCGGCACCGGCCATCGGATCGCGACGCTCATCGGGAGAAACGAAACGCCGGCTCAACGTCCGCGTGAGTCCGAGCCAGGCGCAGTGTGCTTTATGCCTGCCAGTGCAGCATTTTCTTCACATTCCTAAGCGCGGTTTCTGACACGACCGTCACGTGGGCCGATTCATGCTTCCCCTGCCCCCGAACGAGGCACAGTGATCGCATCACGGTCATGTCGCCTTGGGCTCATCAGAATCGCTAGGAGAACGCACATGCTCGGTATCATCATTTGGCTGATTGTAGGCGGCGTCATCGGTTGGATCGCCAGCATGATCATGAGGACCGATGGTCAGCAGGGCATCTTCCTCAACATCATCGTCGGCATCGTCGGCGCGTTCCTCGGCGGTTGGCTGGGCGGCGTGCTCGGGATCGGCGGCGGCACCATCAACAGCGGCGCGTTCAGCCTGTCCGGATTGCTGCTGTCGCTGGTCGGTGCGATCGTCCTGCTCGCGATCGTCAACCTGTTCCGCCGCGGACGCGTGCGCTAAGCGCTGGCGTTTACCGCAACAGAAAAAGCCCGGCTTCGGCCGGGCTTTTTTTGTTTCGGGACTCGGGACTGGGGACTGGGGACTCGGTAACAGCGTTGAAGCGATGCTTGCATCAAGCCACAAGCTTTTTATGCTCTTTCCCGAGTCCCGAGTCCCGAGTCCCGAGTCCCGAGTCCCGAGTCCCGAGTCCCGAGTCCCGAGTCCCGAGTCCCGAGTCCCGAGTCCCGAGTCCCGAGTCCCGAGTCCCGAGTCCTCAAACCACTTCCACCCAGGCCGGGGCGTGATCGCTCGGGCGGTCCCAGGTGCGCGGTTCGCGGTCGATGCCGGCGGCGACGCAGCGGGCGCGCAGCGATTCGGAGACCAGGGTCAGGTCGATACGCAGGCCGAGGTTGCGGCGGAAACCGGCCTGGCGGTAATCCCACCACGAAAACTGGCCTTCTTCCTGGCTGTGCAGGCGATAGGCGTCGTGCAGGCCCAGCGCCTGCAGGCGCTGCAGGGCTTCGCGCTCGGCGGTCGAGGTCAGGATGTGGTGTTCGTTCCACACCGCCGGGTCGTGGGTGTCGCGCGCTTCCGGCGCGATGTTGAAATCGCCGAGCACGATCAGGTCGGGATAGCGGGCGAGTTCGCTCTGCACCCAGGCGTGCACGGCGTCGAGCCAGCGCAGCTTGTAGGCGTACTTGTCGGTGCCGACGTCCTGGCCGTTGACCACGTACAGATTGACGATGCGCAGCCCGCCGACGGTCGCGGCGATGACGCGCTTTTGCTCGTCGTCGAAACCGGGGATGCCGACTTGCACGTCGCTCGCGCTTTCGCGCGAGAGGATGGCGACGCCGTTGTAGGTCTTCTGCCCGGCGAACACGCTGCGGTAGCCGGCGCCGGCCAGTGCGGTGTCCGGGAAGCGCGCGTCCTCGAGCTTGGTTTCCTGCAGCGCGACGATGTCGGGAGCGAACGTACCGAGCCACTGTTCCAGATGCGGCAGGCGCACGTTGAGCGAGTTGACGTTCCAGCTGACGATTTTCATGGCGGCAAGTGTAGCCGCTCGGTGCCGGTCCGGGCGCTGCCGGCATCGCCGTTCCCGTCGCGGCGCGGTCGAGGCGGCCGCGGCGAGGGCCGCCGGAAACAGGCGCTGCGTTTACTTCGCCAGCCAGCGGATCATCGCATCGATCTTGCCGCGGTACGGCGGCTTGAGCAGGTCGCTCGCGGCGAGGCGGCGCTGGTGGAACACCGGCAGCAATTTGCTGAAGGTGTCGAAGCCGTTGCGGCCGTGGATCGCGCCGATGCCGCTCGGGCCGATGCCGCCGAACGGCAGGTCGTGCGCGCCGAAATGCAGCAGGGTGTCGTTGACGGTGACGCCGCCGGCCAGGGTCTGGGCGAGGATGCGCTCGATCTGGGCGCGGTCGTGGCCGAACGGGTACAGCGCCAGCGGCCGGTCGAGCGCGTTGATGCGGGCGATGGCCTCGTCGAGGCTGCGGTAGGACAGCACCGGCAGGATCGGCCCGAAGATCTCGTGCTGCATGACCTCGGCGTCGGCGCCGGGGTCGATCACCAGCGCCGGCGGGAAGATCCGCTCGGCCACGCGTTGCTCGCGCGGCACGCTGCCGGCGAAGGGTTCGACCACCTCCAGGCCGCGCGCGCGCGCGTCGTCGAGATAGCCCGACAAGCGCGCGTATTGGCTGGCGTTGATGATGCGGGTGTAGTCCTGCGGCGCGACCAGGTCGCCGTAGCGTTCCTTCAATTGCTTGAGCAGGGCGGCGACCAGTTCGTCGCGGCGCGCCGCGTCGACCAAGACGTAGTCGACGCCGATGCAGGTCTGGCCGGCGTTGAACCACTTGCCGCTGGCGATGCGCGCGGCGGCGCGCTCGATCGGGTAGTCGGCGCAGATCAACGCGGGCGCCTTGCCGCCGAGTTCCAGGGTCACCGGGGTCAGGTTAGGCGCGGCCGCGGCCATGACCTTGCGCCCGACCGCGGTCGAGCCGGTGAACAGCAAGTGGTCGAACGGCAGCGCCGAGAACGCCGCGCCGATCTCCGGGCCGCCGAGCGCGACCGCGACGCGGTCGTCGGGAAAGACCTCGGCCAGCAGCTCGCGCAGGAACTGGGCGGTGCGCGGGGTATGTTCGGAGGGTTTCAGATAGACGTGATTGCCGGCGGCGATCGCCGAGACCAGCGGCACCAGGGCCAGGTTCACCGGGTAGTTCCACGGCGAGAGGATGCCGACCACGCCGACCGGTTCGGGGCGGATCTCGGCGCGCGCCGGCCAGAAGCGCCAGCCGACCGCGGCCCGGCGCGGGCGCATCCAGCGGCGCAGGTGGCCCAGGGCGTGGTCGATCTCGGCCAGGGTGATCATCGCCTCCGAGAGCAGGTTCTCGTGGCTGGAGCGGTGGCCGAAATCGGCGCGGATCGCCGCATCCATCGCCGCGCCGCGGGCGCGGAAGGCGTCGCGCAAACGCAGCAGGTCGGCGCGGCGTTGCGCGTAGTCGGGCTTGCGCGCCTGCCAGGCGGCGCGCAGGCGTTCGCGGGTGGGGGCGAGTTCGGTCGGGGCGGTCGTGGCGATCGTATCCATACGCCGCAGTCTAGTCGGGTTCGGGCGCCCGGCGCGCGGGCGCCAGGGGACAACCGAGGGGGGCGGATCGGCCGTTGCGTTCAAGACAGCGCCTCGCTCGCCGTCACCGTACCGTCCGTGGCGGTTGCGCGCCCGCGGCGTCTTGCGCCGACCGCGAGCGCCTACAATGCACGCATGAGCCTACGTCCCTATCTCGACAAGTTTCCCACTCTCGGCGCGCGCGTCTACGTCGACCCGGCCGCGACCGTGATCGGCGAGGTCGAGCTCGGCGACGACGTCTCGATCTGGCCCAACTGCGTGGTCCGCGGCGACGTCAATTCGATCTCGATCGGCGCGCGCACCAACGTCCAGGACGGCACCATCGTCCACGTCACCCATGAGGGACCGTTCACCCGGCCCGGCGGCCTGCCGACGGTCATCGCCAACGACGTCACCATCGGCCACGGCGCCATCGTCCACGCCTGCACGGTCGACGAGTTCGCCCTGATCGGCATGGGCGCCAAGCTGCTCGACGGCGCGCGCGTGTCGCGCTACGGCTTCGTCGCCGCCGGCGCGGTGCTGTCGCCGGGCAAGATCGTCGGCGAGGGCGAGCTGTGGGTCGGCAACCCGGCCCGGCTCGCGCGCCGCCTCAGCGACCGCGAGATCGAACAGCTGCAATACAGCGCACAGCATTATGTGCGGCTCAAGGATCGCTACCTGGGCATGCTGCCTGGCTAGTCCCGGCCGGGCTAGTCAGGGCCGATGGCCGCGTTTACAGTCGCGGCAGGGGAAAGCAGGACTCAGGGAGTCAGGGGTTACATGGAAGAAACGCAGAATCCGTACGCTGCGCCGAACATGCCGGCGCTGCCGAATGCCGAATGGCAACAAACCGTCCGCGCCGACCGCGGCATGCGCCTGGTCGCCCGCCTGATCGACGGCGGGCTGTCCCTGATGTGTTTCCTGCCGATGTTCGTCGCCGTCGCGATCGATCCGGAAAGCAAGGAACCCTCGGCGATCCAGATGGCCATGATGGGCCTGAGCGTCCTGCTCCTGCTCGGCCTGTTCGTCTACAACCTCGTCCTGCTCAACCAGAGCGGCCAGACTCTCGGCAAGCGCTGGATCGGCATCAAGATCGTGCGCACCGACGGCACCCCGGCCTCGCTCGGCCGGATCCTCGGCCTGCGCATGTTCCTGATCGCCCTGATCGAGGCGATTCCCTGCCTCGGCGGCGTGTTCGCGCTGGTCAACGTGCTGTGGATCTTCGGCGAGGACAGCCTGTGCCTGCATGACCTGATGGCGGATACGAAGGTCGTCAACGCCTGATGCTCGACACCTACCGCCAGGTGGTGACGCCGGAGGGCGTGGCCCTGCACCTGCGCGCGGCCGGCCCGGTACCGCGGGCGCTGGCCTGGATCATCGATCTGGCTTTGCGCGCGGTCATCTACGTGGCGCTGTTCCGCGCTCTGGTCGGCCTGTTCGGCGAGGCCGGCAACGCCATCCTGGGCCTGGCGGTGTTCGTGATGACCTGGTTCTACCAGGTGCTGTTCGAGGTGCTCATGCAGGGCCGCACGCCCGGCAAGTGGGCGCTGGGCCTGCGCGTGGTCGCCGCCGACGGCGCCCCGGTCGGCTGGATGGCTTCGTTCACCCGCAACCTGCTGCGCGTCGTCGACGCGCTGCCGGTCTGCTACGCGGTCGGTCTGGTCACCAGCCTGATCGATCCTTGGGGCCGCCGCCTCGGCGACATGGTCGCCGGCACTCTGGTCGTGCACGCCGCGCGCCAGACCGATATCCGCGCGGCCGCGGTCAGCCCGCCGCTGGCGCCGTCGATGGTGCTGCTGCCGCACGAACAGGCGGCGGTGGTCGCGTTCGCCGAGCGCGGCCCGGGCCTGACCGCGGCGCGCCAGGCCGAACTGGCCGACCTCACCGAAACCCTGACCCAGGCCCGCGGCGAAACTGCGGTGACACGGCTGTACGGCATCGCCAACTGGCTGCTGGGGCGGCGATGAGGCAGGAGCATTTCGTCGCCCGCCACGAGGCCGAGTGGCGCGAGCTCGAGCGTTGGCTGGAGATGCGCGCTGCGAGCGCGCGCAACGCGCGCAGCCACCGCCGCGACTGGACCGGCCTGCGCGACGACAAGATTCCCGAGCGCCACCGCCGCCTGTGCCAGCAACTGGCGCTCGCGCGCCGGCGCGGCTACAGCGCGGTCGTCACCGACCGCCTGCAGCAGCTGATGCAGCGCGGCCACAGCGTGCTGTACCGGACCAAGCCGGTGCACTGGCGGCGTGCGGCCGAGTACTTGCTGGCCGGTTTCCCGCGCCTGGTCCGCGCCGAGTGGCGCTGCATGCTGGCCGCGGCGCTGTTGTTCTGGCTGCCGTTGATCAGCATCTTCGTCGCCATCCAGATGCGCCCGGAACTCGCCGCGGGCCTGTTCGACGCGCAGTCGCTGGTCCGCTTCGAGCAGATGTACGACCCGGCCAAGCCCGACAGCGCGCTGGGCCGCACCAGCGAAGACGACCTGCAGATGTTCGCCCACTACATCGGCAACAACGTCGGCATCGGTTTCCAGACTTTCGCCAGCGGCCTGGTCGCCGGGCTCGGCACGGTGTTCGTGCTGATCTTCAACGGCGTGATGATCGGCGGCGTCGCCGGGCATCTGCAGGCGGTCGGCCACGGCGAGCCGTTCTGGCGTTTCGTCGCCGGCCACTCCGCGCCCGAGCTCACCGCCATCGTCATCTCCGGCGGCGCCGGCCTGCGCCTGGGCCTGAGCCTGATCGCGCCCGGACAGCGCCGGCGCATCGATTCGCTGATCCACGGCGGCCGCCGCGGCGCGCTGATCTGCATCGGCGTGTTCGCGATGCTGGTGTTCGCCGCCTTCGTCGAAGCGTTCTGGTCGTCGATCGGCAGCGTGCCGGCGGGGATCAAGTACGCCGTCGGCCTGGTGCTGTGGGTGCTGGTCGGCCTGTGGCTGCTGCGCGGCGGCCGCAACGCCGTGCACCGCGACGACGAAGACGTGGCATGAAGCTCGAAGCCCTGACCGTCTCGCTGCGTCCGCGCACCGCCTGGGAAGCCTGCGAGCTCGGCATGGCCCTGGTGCGCAGCCACGCCGGCGCGATCTGGAAGCCCTGGCTGCTGGTGACCCTGCCGATCCTGCTGCTGCTCAATGTCGCCGGCTGGGCGCTGGATCTGCTTTGGCTGTCGGGCCTGCTGATGTGGTGGCTCAAGCCCTGGTTCGACCGCATCCCGCTGTTCGTGATCTCGCGCGCGGTGTTCGGCGAGACCCCGGGTACCCGCCAGACCGTGCGCGCGCAGCTGCGCTGGGGTGCGCGCTGGTGGCTGCCCTATCTGACCTGGCGCCGGCTCAGCCCGGCGCGGTCGTTGTACCTGCCGGTGGACCTGCTCGAAGGCGGCGACGGCGGCGAAGCGCGGCAGCGCCGTTCCGCGCTCGGCGCGCCGGTGTACGGCGTGTGCGCTTTGCTGACCCTGGTGTGCGTGAACTTCGAAATGGCACTGGTCATCGGCAGCGTGCTCGGCGGGTTGATGTTCGTGCCCTTCGATTACCTGCCCGACACCTTCAAGTCGTTGATCGAAGCGATCGGCGTGGAGCCGCAGTGGCTCAGCGCCTTGTTCAACCTGCTGGCCTGGGGCGCGGTCAGCGTGATCGAACCGTTTTACGTCGGCGCCGGCTTCGGCCTGTACCTCAACCGGCGTACCCAGATCGAGGGCTGGGACATCGAGATCGTGTTCCGCCGCCTGCGCGCGCGCCTCGCCGCCGCGGCCGCGCCGATGCTGCTGGTGTTGTGCGCGATGATCGGTTTCTCGCCCGACACGGCCGCGCAGACGCCGCCTGCGGTCGAGACCGGCGCCGCCGTGGACATCGACGCGGGCACCGACGCGAGCGGGCAGGCCGCTGCCGACGATCGCGACGGCGATGCCGAGGAAGCCGTAGAGGAAGCGGCGAGCGAAGCGCCGATCCGCGAATACGACGACGACGCGAAGAAGACGCGCCGGTTGCCGTCGACGCTCGGCGAGGTCTTTCGCGACGGCCGCAGCGACGATCGCGGCCTGCGCGATGCGGTCGCCCGGGCGATGAAGGACCCGACCGTCGACCCCAAGCGCAAGCAGAGCGTCTGGAAAGCCAAGTCCGAGAGCAAGGACAAGACCAAGGACGAACGCGAGGACGCGATCAACCAGGGTCTGTTCAAGGGGCTCAGCAGCGGCGTGGCGGGCTTTCTGCAGGTCGCGATGTGGGGCGTGGTGGCCCTGATCGTCGTCGCCCTGCTGCTGACCGCTTCGCGTTGGATCGGCTGGTTCCGCGACGGCGGCGTCGACGAGGACGAGACGCCCGGCGACGTGCGCAACGCGCCGCTGCCCGAACACGCACCGCTGCCCGACGATATCCCGACCGCGATCCGCCGCCTGTGGCAGGCCGGCCACCGGCGGGATGCGCTGGCCCTGATGTACCGCGCCGCGGTCGAATCGATGGCGCAACGCGCCGACATCGTGCTGGTGCCGGGCGCGACCGAAGCCCAGTGCCTGCGCGCCTCGCGCAAGCTGGCCTCGGCCGAAGACCGCGAGGCGTTCGCGCGCGCGGTGCGTACCTGGCAATACGCGGCGTACGCCGAAACCCTGCCGAGCGGCGACGACTTCGACGATCTGGTGGGTCAGCTGAGCCGGCGCTTCGGGTGGGCGGCATGAACCGCACCGGCCTGATCCTCGCCGGTGTCGGCGCGGCCGCGCTGTTCGTGGTGGCGCTGACCGTCGGCGCGCTGTGGCGCCGCGACTACCACAAGGTGGAGGAAACCGTCGCCGCCGCGCGCAGCGGCGAGGCCGCGAGCAATCCGCTGTACGTGCTCAAGCTCGCCCTGCAACGCGACCGGGTCAAAGTCGAGGCGCGCCAGCGCCTGCAACTGGCGACCCACCCGCTGCAGACGCGCGACACGGTGCTGATCTATCGCGACCCGCGCACCCTGGCCGGCAGCGAAGCCGAGGCCTTGCTGGGTTGGGTCGAGCGCGGCGGTCACCTGATCGTGCGCACGCCGCCGCTCGAAGACCAGGTCGGCGACTCGCCGGTGCCGGTGCTCGATGCGCTCGGCATCACCCTGCTCGATGCCACCGACGCCGCCGACCCGGAATACCTGCGCAACGAATGCGTCGGCCTGTACGAGCGCGGCCTGGAGCCGAAACCCCTGTTCTGCTCGGCGCGCCGCTTCTATTTCTACAACAGCGACGCCGACCCGGTTTACGCCTGGGGCGACGAGGACAGTGCCTACGTGTATGCGCGCTTCCCGCGCGGCCAGGGCCATGTCGACGTGCTCGCCGACCTCGACTTCCTGTCCAACCGCACCGGCAGCGGCAACCCCTTGCTCGACCGCATCGCCCTGGGCGACGACGAGATCGCCGCGCCGGCGAATGCCGCGTTCGCGCGCCAGGTGCTGGCGCCGAACTACCGCGCCGGCACCGTGCACCTGATCTACGCCGCCGAAGTGCCCAGGCTGTGGAAGACCCTGCTGCGCGAGAGCTGGATGGCCTGGCTGCCGATGCTGCTGTGCCTGCTCGGCTGGCTGTGGCAGCGCACCCAGCGCTTCGGCCCGCTGCGACCGGCGCCGGCGCTGGAGCGGCGCTCGCTGCTCGAACACATCGTCGCCAGCGGCGAACACGTATATCGCTACGGTTACGGCCCGCGCCTGTACGAGTCGGCGCGGCGCGCCTTCATCGCCCGCCTGCGCCGCCGCGACCCCTATGCCGCCGCGCTCGACGGCGAGCCGCAGATCGCGCTGTTGATCGAGCGCTTCAAGGCCGATCCGGCGCCGATCGCCGCCAACGACATCCGCGACGCCCTCACTCCGCCGCCGGTACGCGACCACGCCGCGTTCCGCGCCCGCATCGCCACTTTGATCCGCATGAGAAACCGCTTATGAGCCTCGACGCCGCTCCGCTCGTCCCGATCACCGGCACCGCGCTAGCCGAACGCGCCGCCGCCGTGCGCGACGAAGTCGGCAAGGCCTTCATCGGCCAGGCCGACGTACTCGACCAGATCCTGATCGCCCTGCTCGCCGGCGGCCATGCGTTGCTCGAAGGCGTGCCCGGGCTCGGCAAGACCTTGGTCGTGCGCGCGCTGTCCAAGGCCCTGGACTGCGGCTACGCCCGCGTCCAGTTCACCCCCGACCTGATGCCCAGCGACATCAGCGGCCATGCGGTCTACGACCCCAAGACCGAGAGCTTCAACATCCGTCGCGGCCCGGTCTTCACCAACCTGCTGCTCGCCGACGAAATCAACCGCGCTCCGGCCAAGACCCAGTCGGCGCTGCTGGAGGCGATGCAGGAGCTGCAGGTGACCATCGAAGGCCACAGCTTCGAACTGCCGCCGCCGTTCCTGACCCTGGCCACTCAGAACCCGGTCGAGCAGGAAGGCACCTATCCGTTGCCGGAGGCGCAGCTCGATCGTTTCCTGCTGAAGATCCTGATCGGTTACCCGACCCGCGCCGACGAGAAGCGCATGGTGACCGCGGTCAGCCTGGGCCGCAGCGCGTCGGACTTCGACCTGTCGCAGGTGCGGCGCGTGCTCGGCCCGGAAGAGATCGTGGCGATGCAGCAGGGCACCGCGCTGGTCCGGGTCGACGAGACGGTGATCGACTACGTCGTGCGCATCGTCGGCACGACCCGCGACTGGGCCGGCATCGCGCTGGGCGCCGGTCCGCGCGGCAGCCTCGCCCTGGTCCGCGCGGCGCGCGCGCAGGCGGTGCTGTCGGGACGCGACTTCGTCACGCCCGACGACGTGCGCGAAATCGCCAAGCCGGCTTTGCGCCATCGCATCGCGCTCGCGCCCGAGCTGCAGATCGAAGGCCAGTCGCCCGACGACGTGCTGCAGGCGCTGTTGGCCAAGGTCGAAGCGCCCCGGCAATGAGCCGTGCCGCGCCACCGCCGTTGCCCACCGGCGTCGCCAGCGCCGGCCTGAGCGTGCCGCGCGACCGGGCCCTGCCGCGTCGCGGCT
>NZ_JBPKJP010000027.1:0-43436 GCF_051217035.1 Lysobacter sp. 1R34A | reverse complement strand
GCGGCCGCGGCCTCGCTGCGGATCGTGCGCAGGCGGGCGCGGGTCTGCGGGGTCACCTGCTCGACGGCGCGTGCGTGCAGGGCGCGCATGGCCTGGTCGAACCGCTGGTCGCGATCGGCCGCGGGGTGAAGCTGGGGGCCCGCTGTGGGTCGTGCGTTCGGGGTCGTCATCGCCATTCCTCCAATTGCCGCTGCAGGGCTTCGCGCGCGCGCGACAGATGGGTTTTCACCGCGCCTTCGCTGCACCCCATCGCCCGCGCGGTCGTGGCGACGTCGAGTTCTTCCAGGATCCGCAGGCTGAAGGCCTCGCGTTGCCTGCGCGGCAGCCCGGTCAGCGCCTCGCTCAGGCGCGCATAGGCTTCGCGGCCGTCGTGAGTGCGCTGCGGATCCGGGCCGTCGTCGGCCCAGTCCAGCGGTGCGTCGTCCTCGCGCGCGGCCGGCGCCAGCCAGCGCAGGCGGAAGGTCCGCCGGCGCTGGATGTCGACGATCCGGCTGCGCAGGATGCTCCAGAACAACGGGGTCCATTCCGAGGCCGGGCGCTCGCGGTAGGCCAGCATCTTCATCATCGCGTCCTGGACCGCGTCGAGGGCGTCCTCGCGGTGGCGCAGGCCGAGCTCGGCGAAGCGGAACGCCCGCGTGCCCAGCCCGGCGAGGAAGGCCTCGATGGTCGCCGGCAAGCGCGCGGCCGGCTCCGGCGGCCCGTCTCCGGGCAGCGGCGGCATGTCCTGGACCCGTGGATCGGCATCGATGCTCACGGTGTCCAGCATACGGGCGCCTGGCGGCTGCAACACCTGGACGGCTCCTCAGTGCGCCGCGGCCCGGGGGCGCGCGCTGGGGTCGGACGGGGTCGGCATGGGGATTCCTGTGCGGTGGAATGTGCATTGCTTACGGAATCCGGCAACGCCCCGGGGCCGGATCGGTTGACAACGCTGGCGCCGCATTCACGGGCGGTTATGATGCGGCAGACATCGCATGGGGAAAGAACGGATGAGCGACGGGTTCGTGGCGCTGTACATCTTCATGCTGGCGGGCATCGCCGGCCACGTGATCATCTCGCGGGTGCCGGTGATCCTGCACACACCGCTGATGTCGGGTTCCAACTTCATTCACGGCATCGTCCTGATCGGCGCGATCATCGTGCTGGGGCATGCCGAGACCACCCTGGAAAAGGCCATCGGCTTCGTCGCCGTGCTGCTCGGCGCCGGCAACGCGGCCGGCGGCTACGTGGTGACCGAACGCATGCTGGAGATGTTCAAGTCCAGCAAGAAGGCGGGTGGCGCATGAGCGGATGGTCGTTTGACAGCGGGATCCGCGACTCGGGGCTCGGGACTCGATATCCGAAGCCGAAGTTCCGGAGGGTCGCGGCGCCCTCGGCGCTGCTGCGAGTCCCCAGGGCCCAGTCTCTGGTTCCGGCGGAGGCGATCGCATGATCTGGCTGGGTATCTTGGTCAAGTGCAGTTACCTGGTCGCCGCCACCCTGTTCCTGCTGGGCCTGCAGCGCATGGCCTCGCCGGTCACCGCGCGCAGCGGCATCCGCTGGGCCGGCGCGGGCATGGTCATCGCGACCGTGGCGACCTTCTTCCAGCCCGACTTGCACAACATGGGGCTGATCCTGCTCGCGGTCGGCATCGGCACCGCGCTGGCCTGGGTCTCGGGCAAGAAGGTCGCGATCACCGACATGCCGCAGATGGTCGCGCTGTACAACGGCATGGGCGGCGGTTCGGCGGCGGCGATCGGCGCGGTCGAGCTGTTGCGCCTGTCGGCGCGGCTGCCGGCCGAGCCCTTGCACGCGCAGATCGAACGCGGCGTGATCGAAATGCAGACGCCGAACATCGCCCTGGTGCTGGCGGTGGTCGGCGCGGCGATCGGCGCGGTGTCGCTGTCGGGTTCGGTGATCGCCTGGGCCAAGCTCGACGGGCGCCTGGACAAGCGCGTGGTGTTCCCCGGCCAGCAGATCTTCAACGGCCTGATCGCGTTGGCGATGGTGGCCTGCGGCATCGCCGCGGTGATGACCCTCAACGTGCCGGTGATCGTCGCCTTCTTCGTCCTGGCCCTGCTGCTCGGGGTGCTGATGACCCTGCCGATCGGCGGCGCCGACATGCCGGTGGTGATCTCGCTCTATAACGCCTTCACCGGCCTGGCCGTGGCCTTCGAGGGTTACGTGCTCGGCAACGAAGCGCTGATCATCGCCGGCACCATGGTCGGCGCGGCCGGCATGCTGCTGACGCGTTTGATGGCCAAGGCGATGAACCGGCCGATCAGCGGCGTGCTGTTCTCCAACTTCGGCGGTGGCGGCCAGGCGCAGGAAATCAGCGGCACCCAGAAGCCGATCGAGGCCGGCGATGTCGCCGCGATGATGGCCTTCGCCGAACGCGTGGTGATCGTGCCGGGCTACGGCCTGGCGGTGGCGCAGGCGCAGCACAAGATCTGGGAACTGACCCAGAAGCTGACCGAGCGCGGGGTCAAGGTGAAGTTCGCGATTCATCCGGTCGCCGGCCGCATGCCCGGCCACATGAACGTGCTGCTCGCCGAAGCCGGCGTGCCCTACGACATGATCGCCGACATGGACGACATCAACCCCGAATTCGCCAACACCGACGTGTCGCTGGTGATCGGCGCCAACGACGTGGTCAACCCGGTCGCCAAGACCGACCCGTCCTCGCCGATCTACGGCATGCCGATCCTGGACGTGGTCAATTCCAGGAATACGATCGTGATCAAGCGCGGCAAGGGCACGGGTTTTGCAGGCATCGAAAACGCGTTGTTCTACGCCGACAACACCCGGATGCTGTACGGCGACGGCGCGGAAATGGCCAGTGCGCTGGTCTCGGAGCTGAAGGCGCTCGACGGCGGGCATTGAGTCCGCCGGCAGTGGCGTGGCTGATGGCCGCGGTGGCCATGCGGGTGGCTGTGCCGGGGTTTTGATCGGTTCTTCGCTCTGTTCTGCCGCTACGCTGTCTGGTTCTCGCCTCTGTAGGAGCGACGTGAGTCGCGACCGCGGGACGCGCAAAGATGACAAGGCCGCCGTCATCCACCGAAGCGGCGCGCCTTCGCCAGGGTAGGAGCGGCGCGAGCCGCGACCGCATCTCTCAACCTGCCTCGTATCCGCAAGGCCCTTGTAGGAGCGACGTAAGTCGCGACCAAGGGACTTGCAGAGGCGACAAGGCCGCCGCCGTTCGTCGAAGCGACGGACTTTCGCAGGGTAGGAGCGGCGCGAGCCGCGACTGCGCAGCTTCGGTCTCGCGGCGTTTCGTGGCCGCAGCCCTGTAGGAGCGACGTGAGTCGCGACCACGAACGCGCATAGACAACGAAGCCGTCGCTATTCGTAGAAGCGGCATGCTTTCGCCAGGGGTAGGAGCGGCGCAAGCCGCGACATCGCTGTGGCGGCCTTACGGCGCGTCGTTCATCGAACGAGATCAAGATCAAGATCAAACCCAAAGCTTCCGCCACTAAAGCGGCGGGTTACTTTCTTTTGTCATAAGCAACAAAAGAAAGGTAACCAAAGAAAATGCATTTCCTTGAATCAAGGGCCCGCGCGTTCGATGCATCCGCGGTGATTTTTCATACGGGACATCCCTGTCCCGATGAAAAACGGCGCGCATCCTTGCGCGCCGCCCTCCGGATCTTCTATGGCCGTCGCTAGCGCGAGGCGACGCACAGCAAGGCTCACGCCAAAGCCAAGCCAGAAGCCACGGTCGCGGTCGCGGTCAGAGGCTAGATCAGGGTGCAGAGACAGAGGCGAAAAGACCTTGCGGTGCCGCTGGGTGACGGCCGGTCTCGATGCGCTTCCGATTCCAACGCGCTGCTTTCAGTCCCGTCTGGCCGGCGCAGGTTCAGCCGCCGAATCCTCGCGCCAGCGGCTGAACACCTGGTCATTGTCTTTCTGGCTGGCATGGCAGGCGGCGCAACCGTCGCGCTGCGCCGTGCGCAGGCGGTCGCGGCGTTCGCCGGCGGCGAATTCGGCGTAGCCCCAGCCGCCGGTGGCGGCGAAGCGCGCGCTGTCCTTGACCATCACGTCGATATGCCGGCGCGTTCCCTGGTCGATGGTGGCGTCGCCGTTGTCGCGTGTTTCGAACAGGTCGTAGACCAGCACCGAACCGTCGGCGAAGCGCCCGCTGCGATAGCCGTCGAGCGCTATGGCATTCGCGTAGATATGGTGCAGTCCGCCGAAGCGAGGGTAGGCGGCATGGCCGGAAGTGATCAGGCCGCTCTTGATGTGGGTCCAGCGCGAATAGCCTACCGGGAACGGGAGCGCGTGCGGGTCGGGGGCCGTCGCCGCGATGCGGGCGGGATCCGCCTTGTTCGGATCGGCGCCGGCGAATCCGCCGGCGGCGAGCGCGCCGCTCGCCGCAACCAGCGCGACGGCGGCGACCCACAGCGCCGTACGGCCCGGACGCAGGGCTTCAGCGGCCACGTGCGGTGCCGCCCGGTTGCAAGGCGCGGCCCACGCACCAGGCGATCGGCCAGGCCACGAAGCAGACGTGGACCAGGATACTGAGCACGATCCACAGCACGTCCTTCGGGATGCCGCCGCCCCCGGCGCGCGACAGCGGCACGACGATGAAATTCATCGCCACGAACAGCCACAGGCCGTACAGGGTCGACGACAGCCACGGCCGGCGCAGCATCCAGCTCAACTTGGTCGCGGCATAGGCGTAGACCGCGGCCATGATCAGTGCGATCAAATAATGCAGGGTCAGCCCGAGCGCCGCGGTCGAGGCGCCGCCGGCCAACGCCGCGTCGCGCCCGATCAGGCCAGAGGCGACGCTATGCAGGATGCGTTGCGCCGGCACTCCGGCGGTGATGCCCCAGTAGGTGATGGCGTAGACGATGTCGAGCGTGGCCGCGATCAGGCCGCCGGTCAGCGTCCAGAGCGGCAACGATCGCGCGGTGCGGTGGGCAGGGGTCATTGCGCAGGGTCCTGGCGGAGTGAGCGGGTCGGCGCTGCGAAGAACGCAGCGTCCGACATCGATGCAGGGTAGCGGGCGGTGCGGCGCAGCATCGGCTGCGCCGCGTGGCGCGGCGGCTAGGCGGCGGCGCGCGCGAGTTGCCGGTCGAGGCGCCGTGCCTGCGTGGCGGTGAGGCCGAACGAATTCTTGAAGGCGCGGCAGAACGCGCTCTGACTCTCGAAGCCCAGGGCCTCGGTGATCTCGCACACCGGCATGCGGGTTTCGCGGACCATTCGCCAGGCGCGGTCCGAGCGCAGGCGCGAGGCGAATTCGGTCGGCGTTTCGTCGAACACCTCGCGATAGATCCGGATCAGGTGGCAGGGCGAGTAGTTGGCGCTGCGCGCGAGCCGGTTGAGATCGAGGCGGATCTCCGGGTGGCGCCGGATCAGGTGCTGCACGCGCAGCAGCCTCAGCAGGGTCTGCTGGCGCCGGCGCTGGGTGCGGCCGCTGCAGCGCGGCAGCCGCGTCTGCAGATCGCGCTGTTGATCGATCAGCAGCGCGCACAGCGTGCGCAACAGCGCGTCGCCATTGGCGCCGAGCGCGCTCGGCGCGCCGACTCCGGTCTCGGCGGGCTGCGCGGCGAGCCGCGCCAGCCGCACCATCAGCCGTTGCGCGTCGCGCGGCGCCGGGCCCTCCCAGGGGAACAACTCTTCGGTGGTGTTGTCGGCGCCGGTCTGCAGATAACCGCGCCAGGCGGTATCCGGGCCGCACAGGCACAACCACCAGCACGGCAGGCGCGCACTGGTGCGCAAGCGGCCGTCGCGCCAGATCTGCAGGTGGCCGGGTTCGAGTTCCCACATGCTGTCGGCGGCTTCCAGGCGCAGCGGTCCGCGCAACGGCAGCCACAGCGACAGCCAGCCGGCCGGCAGGTCGAGCTGGACGGCGCGTCCGGAGGCCCGGACCAGGTGCAGGGCCGGCCGTGCGGCCGACTGCGACAGGTCGAGATGCTCGGCGAAATGAATCCGGTGATGTTGCAGGTTCATGCGACCCTCGTCCGGGAGGCGTGGCGGGCAGGCGCCACGTTCGTTGGCTCCTAAGCTAGCCATCCCTGGCCTGCATCTGGAGGGCCAATAATCCCGGCTTCGAAGGAGCCAATCGGCGCCGCCCGCCTGCGAGCGCCAACGCCGTCACGGAACGCGTTGCGCCCAGGTAGGCGGGCGCATGTGCCGATCTGCACCAAGTCGCTGTCCGGCCCTCGCAACTGGCCCATTGGCTTGGCAATATCGGCCGCACAGGCGGCCCGAGGGGGCCAATCCGGAGCCGCGAATGTACCTGCCGCTCGATGGCCGAGGACCGTTGCACGGGCAATTGGTCCGCTCGCTCAAGGACGCGGTGATGACCGGGCGGCTGCCGTCCGGACTGCGGTTTCCACCGACCCGGCTGCTGGCCCAGCAGCTCGGGGTGTCCCGCAATACCGTGTTGGCCGCTTACGAGCAACTGCGCGCCGAAGGCTTCATGCAGGCGCGGGTCGGCTCCGGCAGTTATGTCGCCATGCCCGGCGCGCCGGTGCAGCCGCGTTCGGAACCGCCGCAGCGGGTCGCGCCGCAGAGCGCCTATGCCCGGCGCCTGCGCCGCTACCACGACCACGCCCAGATGCCGGGCCGGCGGGTGCCCGGCGCCTTGCACAGCTTCCAGTACGGGGTGCCTTTCACCAATCCGCTGCTGACCTCGGCCTGGGCGCGGGCGCTGTCGCACGCGGCGGTCTATACCCAGCCGCATTACCCGACCGCGCAGGGCCTGCCGGCCTTGCGCGCGGCGGTCTGCGAATACCTGTCGTTGCGCCGCGGCGTGCAGGCGCGGCCCGAGGACATCGTGATCGTCACCGGCACCCAGCAGGCGGTCAGCCTGACTGCGCGCGTGGTGCTCGACGAAGGCGACGAGGTGGTGATCGAAGAGCCGCAGTACTTCGCCGTGCGCGAAGCCCTGCAGATCCATGGCGCTCGGCTGCTGCCGGTGCCGGTGGACGGCGAGGGCCTGCGCACGGATCTGCTGCCGGAGCGGCCGCCGCGGCTGATCTGCGTGACCCCGTCGCACCAGTTCCCGACCGGCGCGCTGATGTCGCTGGCGCGCCGGCGCGCCTTGCTCGACTACGCCTGCCGCCACGATTGCTGGATCTTCGAGGACGATTACGACGGCGAATTCCGCTACGACGCGCAACCGCACGCGGCCCTGTGCGGCCTCGACGACAGCCGCCGGGTGATCTACACCGGCACCTTCTCGAAAGTGCTGTTTCCTTCGCTGCGCCTGGGCTACATCGTCGCGCCGCCGGGTTTGCGCGACGACCTGATCAGCGCCAAGTGGGTCGACGATTTCGGCTCGCCGGCGATCGAGCAGGCCGCACTGGCCCACTTCCTCGCCGATGGCGGGTTCGAACGCCATCTGCGCCGGACCGCGAAGACCTTGAAACAACGCCGCGACGTCCTGCTGAACGCCCTGCGCCGCCTGGCGGGCGACGCCATCGACATCGACGATTCCCACGCCGGCATGCACTTGGTCGTGTGGCTGCGCGAACGCAGCGTCGCCCAGGGCGAGGCCTTCATCGCCTATGCGCAGAGCCGGGGATTGGGGCTGTACTCGATCGTCCCGTACTACTTCCAGCCGCCCGCCTGCGCGGGCTTGCTGCTCGGCTTCGGCGCGATGTCGGTGGCCGAGATCGAAGAAGCCGCGCGCGTGTTCGCCCTGTGTTTGAGCGAGATGGATTGGGCGAGCGTGGGGTAGGGAAGTGGCCGTCCCGGTCGGCGATGCGATTGCATCCGCCGGCGTTTGTGCATCGTTTTGCCCCTTTGCCCTTTGCCCTTTGCTTTTGTCTTTGCTGTGCGTCGCCTAGCACTTGCGAAGGCAATAGAAGACCCGAAGGGCGGCGCGCAGGGATGCGCGCCGTTTTTCATCGGGACAGGGATGTCCCGTATGAAAATCCCTGCGTTGGCATCGCTCGTGCGGGCCTGTGATTCAAAACAAAAGCATTTTTCTTTGGTGACTTTCTTTTGGGGCTTTGGCCAAAAGAAAGTTACCCGCCGCTTTAGTGGCGGAAGCTCTTATCGTTTGATCTTGACCTTGCCTCTCAAGAAGCTATAAGCAAGTGCAGAGCTTCCGCCCCCTAAAGGGTGCGGGTAACTTTCTTTTGGCCAAAGCCCCAAAAGAAAGTCACCAAAGAAAAGGGCTTTTCCTTGACGAAGCTCCCCTGCGAGCACGCAGCTTGCGCTGGGATTTTCCGATAAGACGTCCCTGTCCTATCGGAAAACGCCGCACGTCCTGTGCGGCGCCCTCCGGGTCTCCACTTGACCGGCAAAGCGGCAAAGCAGATCAAAACCCCGGCAACGGCAACGGCGTCGTGGTTGAGATAGATGCCCATCCCGGCCGGCGATGGCGGCTGAACGAACGCAGTCGGCTTGTGACCGTAGGAAATCCAGTAGGACGCCGCTCCTACCCCGGTAGCGTCGCTGCTTGCTGTGGCTGTGCGTTGTTTGGCACTAGCGAAGGCAATCGAAGACCCGGAGGGCGGCGCGCAAGGATGCGCGCCGTTTTTCATCGGGACAGGGATGTCCCGTATGAAAAATCCCTGCGTCGGCATCGAACGTGCGGGCCTGTGATTCAAAGAAAAGCATTTTTCTTTGGTTACCTTTCTTTTGTTGCTTATGACAAAAGAAAGTAACCCGCCGCTTTAGTGGCGGAAGCTCTTGGCGTTTGATCTTGATCTTGATCTTGATCTTGCATGAGCGTTGCGCCGCAAGACCGAAACAACGTGGTCGCGGCTTGTGACCGTAGGAAGTCCAGTAGGACGCCGCTCCTACCCTGCGACGGCACGCTACTTCGATGAGCAACATCGGTGTTGCGTTTCTGCGCGTCCCGCGGTCGCGGCTCACGCCGCTCCTACAGTGGCGGATTCGCAACCTCTTACTTCACCCCAGGCAGAGCTGCGGCCTCGAAGGCCGAGCAGAATTCCGGTGAAAGGACGAATCCCCAGACAGCCAGGGAAGCCGAAGCTCAGCGCGAAGCCACCACCGCCACCACCGCGGCGGCGGCCAGCCAGGCCAGGTCGGTGCCGGTGTTGGCGAGCTGGATCAGGGTCCAGGCGAAGTGCGGGCCCAGCTTGGGCGCGGCCTCCAAGGGGTCGAGCCCCAGCATGGCGCCGACCTGGGACGAGGCGATGCCCCAGTTGGCCACCACCACGATCACCGCGGTCGCGGACAGGCCCAGCGCGGCCCGGCGCGCGCCAGGGCGCCAGCCGCCCAGGCGCAGCATCCAGGCGATGTCGAGCGCCCCGATCACCGCCATCCAGCTGAACTGATGGTCGTAGGCGACCGAGAACAGCACCCAGAACGCGGCGAAACCGAAGGTGCCGAGCAACAGCAGCAGCCACGAGAACGGGGTGACGCGGCGTTCGTGGCGGTCGGCCGAGGCTGGGCTGCGCTGTTCGGTCGGGTGGGCGACGGTCATGGGCGGAACACTGTGGGCGGGGCAAGCCCTACAGCATAGCGGTCCCAGGCCGGTAGAATGGTGCGACTTGTGCTGCGGCACGGCATCCCCATCTTTCCGCCATGTATTCCCGCAGCAGCGAACCCGTCCGTTTCGAGCGCGATTGCGCCGTCGTCCTGGTGCCCCAGGGCGACCAGGTCACCCTGCCCGCGGGCAGCGTCGGCTATATCACCCAGGCCCTGGGCGGCAGCTACACCGTTTTCGTCGAGGGCAACCTGTTCCGCATCGCCGGCCGCGACGCCGACGCGATCGGCAAGGAGCCGCCGGAACCGCTGGAATTGCCCGAAGGCGCCGACGACGAAGCGGTCGAGCAACTGGTCTGGCGCCAGTTGCGCACCTGCTTCGACCCGGAGATCCCGATCAACGTGGTCGAGCTCGGCCTGGTCTACGAGGCTACCGTCAAGCACCGCGACGACGGCGAGCGCATGGTCGAAGTGCGCATGACCCTGACCGCGCCGGCTTGCGGCATGGGCGACATTCTGGTCGACGACGTACGCGCCAAGCTCGAGATGATCCCGACCGTGGCCGAAGCCGATGTCGAGCTGGTGTTCGACCCGCCGTGGAACCGCAACATGATGTCCGAGGCCGCCCGGCTCGAAACCGGCATGCTCTGAGGCGGTATGCCCTGAGCCGGCATGCCCATAGCCAGAATGCCCATGGCCGGAATGCCCTGAGCGCGACGGCAGCCTGACGCTGCCGCCCGCATCGCGCGTCGCCGGCGCCCGCCGGCGCGCTTCCCGACTACCTGAATGAGCTGAACCGAACACGCTGAACCGATCGGCCGAAGTCGTCGTCGGCGTGTCTCGTCGCGTCCGTTCGCCTGGTCACCCATCGCGTGGCTGCGATCCGCGCAGGACCCGTCCGCGCTTCCGGCCGCCGGGCCGCATGCGGCGGCGCACTGTCGGAATGCGTGACAGAAGGCACGGACGGAGCCCGGTTAATTGGCTTGCGCCGGCTTGAACGCACATTTGCCCAGCGCTTAGCGTGATACCGCGGACCGAGTCACAGCGAGTCCGTACACAAACAGCGCGGACGCTGTCGCGGACAGACGAAGGAATGGGTTCGGGCAGACCACCGCGCGTTGACGCCGTCCTTCGGCACTTCGTTTTTGGGGGTTTCATCCATGTCCGATCGTTCCATGCGCGCGATGCGCAAGCACGCGCTCGCCGCCGCCACCGCGACCGCTCTGTCCTGCGTCGCGATGTCCGCCTTCGCCGCCGACCGCATCAACCTCGCCGCCCTGGCCAACGAAAGCCAGGACGAATTCATCGTCAAATACCGCGACGGCAGCGCCCAGCGCAGCAACCCCGCCACCCTGGAGCGTTCGCTGAGCAGCGCCGCGACCGGGTTCGCCGGCAAGGGCAAGGCCCTCGGCCTCAAGCACCTGCGCCGCACCGCGCTCGGTTCGGACGTGGTCCGCGCCGGCCGCAAGCTCGACCGCGTCGAAGCCGAATCGCTGATGCGCCAGATCGCCGCCGACCCGAACGTCGAATACGTCGAGCCGAACGCGCGCATGTATCCGACCGCCACCCCGAACGACACCCGTTTCGGCGAGCAGTGGGGCTACACCGATGCCGACGCCGGCATCAACGCCACCACCGCCTGGGACGTCAGCACCGGCACCGGCGTGGTCGTGGCCGTGATCGACACCGGCATCGTCAGCCACAGCGACCTCAACGCCAACATCCTGCCCGGCTACGACTTCGTCAGCGACGCCACCGCCGCGCGCGACGGCAACGGCCGCGATTCCGACCCGAGCGATCAGGGCGACTGGTTCGTCGCCGGCGAGTGCGGGCGCAACTACAACAGCAATTCGAGCTGGCACGGCACCCACGTCGCCGGCACCGTCGCCGCGGTGACCAACAACGCCAAGGGCGTGGCCGGCACGGCCTACAACGCCAAGGTCGTGCCGGTGCGCGTGCTCGCCAAGTGCGGCGGCAGCCTGGCCGACATCGCAGACGCCATCACCTGGGCCTCGGGCGGCACCGTCTCCGGCGTGCCGGCCAACGCCAATCCGGCCGAAGTCATCAACATGAGCCTCGGCGGCGCCGGCGCCTGCGGTTCGACCTACCAGGCCGCGATCAACGGCGCCGTCTCGCGCGGCACCACCGTCGTGGTCGCCGCCGGCAACAACAACGGCAATGCCGCCGACGCGCGTCCGGCCAACTGCACCGGCGTGATCACCGTCGGCGCGGTCGACAGCGCCGGCGCGCGTTCGGTGTGGAGCAGCACGCAGAAGTCGAATTACGGTTCGGTGGTCGACATCGCCGCCCCGGGTTCCAACATCCTGTCGACGCTCAACGCCGGCACGACCACCCCGGGCGCGGAAAGCTATGCGTCCTACGGCGGTACCTCGATGGCGACGCCGCACGTCGCCGGCGTGGTCGCACTGCTGCAGGCCAAGGCGACGACGCCGAAGACTCCGGCCGAGATCGAGACCCTGCTCAAGAACACCGCGCGCGCCTTCCCGCAGACGCCCGACCAGCCGATCGGCGTGGGCATCGTCAACGCCAAGGCGGCGCTGGACGCGCTGGGCGGCACCCCGAACCCGGGAACCCAGACCTACAGCAACGGCACCGACTACAACATCCCGGACAACAACACGACCGGCGTGTCGAGCAGCATCGTGGTGTCGGGCCGCACCGGCAATGCGCCGAGCAACGCCTCGGTGACGGTCAACATCGTCCACCCGTACAAGGGCGACCTGAAGGTCGACCTGATCGCGCCGGACGGCTCGGTCTACACCATCCACAACCGCAGCGGCGGCAGTGCCGACAACGTCAGCGGCACGTTTACCGTGAACCTGTCGAGCGAAGCGCTCAACGGCACCTGGAAGCTGCGTGCGGTCGATGCCGCGGCGGCCGATGTCGGCCGCATCGACACCTGGAGCATCACGTTCTGATCGACCGCCGAGGCGCGGTACCGGCCCAGGCAAATCGACCCCGGCTTCGGCCGGGGTTTTTTTTGCGTTCTCGCGCGCAGGAGGCGCACAGGCGGGTTGCGCGGCCGACGATCGCCGTGGCGCCTGTGAATCCAGCGCGACGACGCCCGGCAAGCGCAACGACACGGCCCCGCCGCGAGGCCGGGCCGGCCGTGCAACAAGATGTGTCCGCTGCCGCGTTTTCGCGCCTGGGGTAGGGGGATTTTGCGTTTCTGCGTTGTGACGCCGATTGCATAAGCGAGTAGCAAATGCGTGATTCGCTTCACTTTTATGGCGCAAATGGGCAGCGCCAAAGCCTTGTCGTCGCGTCCGCGCAATCGCTAGCGTGAGTAGACCGATCGCATCGGCTTTCGCCGGAGGCGCTTCGCGAACAAGTCCGGGTACCGCGGCGTCCTCGTCGCCGCCGCGGTCCACCGGACGACTCCGCCGCATTGCGGCCACTTCAGTTTAGGGGTTCTCAACAGATGTCCGTTCGTTCGAATCGCGTACACGCCCTTGCCGCCGCCACCGCCCTGGTGCTGGCCTCGACCGTCGCCGGGTCGGCTATCGCCGCCGAGCGCGTCAACCTCAGCGGCCTGCAGACCGCCGCCAAGTTCGACCGCTTCATCGTCAAGTTCAGCGACGGCAGCGTCGAGCGCCGCAGCGCGGCGAGCGTGCAGAGCGCGCTCAGCACCGCCGCGACCGCCTCGGCCGGCAAGGTCAAGGGCAAGGCCGCGCTCGGCCTGAAGCACCTGCGCCGCACCGCCATCGGCGCCGACGTCGTGCGCGCCGACCGTGCGCTGGACCGCGCCGAAGCCGAATCGCTGATGCGCCAGATCGCCGCCGACCCGAACGTGGAATTCGTCGAAGTCGACGTGCGCCGCCATGCCCTGCTGACCCCGAACGACACCCACTACGGCCTGCAGTACGGCTTCAACGGCACCAACGGCGGCATGCGCGTCGACCAAGCCTGGGACGTCTCCACCGGCAGCGGCGCGGTGGTTGCCGTGCTCGACACCGGCATCACCCCGCACAGCGATCTCAATGCCAACATCCTGCCGGGCTACGACTTCATCAGCGACACCTTCGTCTCGCGCGACGGCGACGGCCGCGATTCCAACCCCAACGACGAAGGCGACTGGAACAACGCCACCGAGTGCGACCAGCCCGGTTACGACGTCGACGCCAGCAATTCGAGCTGGCACGGCACCCACGTCGCCGGCACCGTCGCCGCGGTGACCAACAACGCCAAGGGTGTCGCGGGCACCGCGTTCAACGCCAAGGTCGTGCCGGTGCGCGTGCTCGGCCGCTGCGGCGGTTACGACTCCGACATCTCCGACGCCATCGTCTGGGCGTCGGGCGGCAGCGTGTCGGGCATTCCGGCCAACGCCAATCCGGCCGAGGTGATCAACCTCAGCCTCGGCGGCGGCGGCGCCTGCCCGAGCAGCTACCAGACCGCGATCAACGGTGCGGTCGGCCGCGGCACCACCATCGTGGTGGCCGCCGGCAACGAAAGCGCGAACGTCTCGACCTCGACGCCGGCCAACTGCGCCAACGTCATCGCGGTCGCCGCGACGACTTCGACCGGCGCCAAAGCGGGCTTCTCGAACTACGGCACCGGCATCGACGTGTCGGCGCCGGGCGACCAGATCGCCTCGACCCACAATGGCGGCACCACCACCCAGGGCGCCGAGCAGTACGTGTACATGAGCGGCACCTCGATGGCCTCGCCGCACGTCGCCGGCGTGGTCGCGCTGCTGCAGTCGAAGGCGACCACGCCGAAGACCCCGGCCGAAATCGAAACCCTGCTCAAGAACACCGCGCGCGCTCTGCCCGGCGCCTGCTCGGGCGGCTGCGGCGCCGGCATCGTCAATGCCAAGGCCGCGCTCGACGCGCTCGGCGGCACCCCGCCGACCGGCGTGCAGACCTACACCAACGGCACCGACGTCGCCATTCCCGACAACGCCACGGTCGAAAGCAGCATCGTGGTGTCGGGCCGCACCGGCAACGCGCCGAGCACCGCTTCGATCTCGGTCAACATCGTCCACACCTACAAGGGCGACCTGAAGGTCGATCTGGTCGCGCCGGACGGCACCCTGTACAACCTCCACAACCGCACCGGCTCGGGCACCGACAACGTCATCGGCACCTTCACCAAGAACCTGTCGAGCGAGCTGCTCAACGGCACCTGGAAGCTGCGCGTCAACGACAACGCCTCGCAGGACACCGGCCGCATCGACACCTGGAGCATCACGTTCTAAGCCCGCCGGCAGGCCGCCCGTGCGGCCCGCCGTCGTTCAGAACCCCGGTTTCGACCGGGGTTCTTTTTTTAGGGGGCGCGCGCGGTCACCGAGGTGAACGCAGGCCGACTTGCGGCTTTGCGCGATGGCACGCTCACGTGCGCCGACGAACGCGGGGAGTAAGCTCGGCCTGTCGCCGGCTGCGGGCCGCGACCGTTCGCGATGCGCCCCGGGCGTCAACGGACCGCACCGCAACGCGCTCGCTAACCCCGGGCCCCAGGCTCATGCGTTCCATCGATACCCGCTTACAGGAGAAGCCCGCATGCCGTTCCCGATCCGTACCCTGTGGCTGTCGTCCACGGCCTTGTTCCTCTCCATTGCGATGACCGCCTGCATGGCCTCCAGCACCACTCCCGACAATGCGCCCGGCGCCAAGCCGCAAGCGAATTCCGAGGTCAATCCGGAAGTGAATCCGAACCCCAGGCGGGCGCCGGCCCAGGTCGGCGAACCTGCCGGCGGCGGTCCGTTCGCGCAATTCATCGTCAAGTACCGCGACGACAGCACGCCGCTCAAGCAGCAGGCCACGGTGCAGACGCGCTTGAACCAGACCGCGCAGCGCCTGCAAGGCGTGGCCGGCAAGAGCGGCGCGCCGACCCTGACCTGGAAGCATCGCATGGGCATCAACGCCGACGTGTTCAGCGTCAGCCCGGCGCTCGATCGCGCCGGCGCGCAGCGCCTGATGCAGGCCTTCGCCGCCGATCCGGACGTGCAGTTCATCGAGCCCGACAACCACATCGCGCTGGACCCGATCATCCGCGCGCCCGAGGCCATCGAGAAATAAGCGAACGAGAGAAGTCGTCGAGAGAAGCCGCCGGGACGCCTGCAAGGCTGCAAGAAATTCATTGACGCAGGCCACGTAATCTTCGCTGCGAAGCACAACGACCCCGGATTTTTTCCGGGGTTTTTTGTTGCGCGAACGGCGCCGCGAGGCGTAGGTTTTCGCGCGCCGGATTGCGCGGATTTCGCGCGCGCGGAAGAGTTTTCCGATGCATGACCTGCATCACGAACGGTGCGCTCTAATCGAACGCCGAAGCATTGCCGCGGCGGTGCGCGAACCGTTAGCGTCGGAATGCGGATGCAGCGACGAATCGATCCGCATTCCAGCTACGCAATGCCAGACCGGACACGATGGTAAGCAGCGCCGCCGAACAGGCCGTCGCCTCCCACGATGTTCCGGCGACCACCTTTCGGCCGCGTCTGCGGCTTCCATCTTCGGGGGTTCCACCAATGACCAATCCGTCCCGCAGCCGCGCCCGTGCGCGCGGTCTGAACACCGTTCGTCTCGCCGTACTCGCTTCCGCGATCGCCGCAATGCCGGCGTTCGCCGCACAGCCCTTGTTCGTCGGCGACGCCACCCCGCGCGCCGGCATCGCCGGCAGCCAGGGCTCGTCCGCCCTCAACCGCGCGCAAAGCCTGGCCGCCGCGCCGGCCACCGCCTCGCTGCGGCTCAAGCGCGCCGATCCGGCGGTGGTCAGCGCGCAGACCCGCGAGATCGAGCTGCAGCTCGGCGGCCACCTGGTCAATGCCGTGCTCGACAACGCCCGTGAGACCCGGGGCGGCAGCATCGTCTGGATGGGTCATCTGCGCGGCACCGGCAAGGCCGTCGCCCGCACCGCACGCGAAGTGCGCAGCGACGAACGCAACTCGGTCGCCCTGGTGCGCCGCGGCAACGGCGTCACCGGCAACGTCCGCGTCGACGGCCAGCTGTATCGTATCCGTCCGCTCGCCGACGGCAGCCACGCGGTGATCGAGGTCGACGAAAGCCGTATGCCGCCGGACCATGCCGCCGACTACAACGAGGCGAACCTGCCGCAGATCGACATGCGCGCGGCGGCGATGCAGGCTACCCGCAGCGGCGGCGGCCTGGTCGGCCCGGCCGCGACCGAACCGGGCGCCACCGCCACCATCCGCGTCCAGGTGGTCGCGACCAACGATGCGGTGACCGCCTATGGCGGCGACATGGAGGCCTTGATCGAACTGGCCGTGGCCGAAAGCAACCAGGGCTACGTCAATTCCAACGTCGGCATCAACATGGTGCTGGCCAACTACCGCACCGTGCAATACACCTCGGTCGGCGACGGTCACGCCACCGACGTGGACCGCTTCGAAGGCACCAACGACGGCTACATGGACGATATCCATGCCAGCCGCGATACCAACGCGGCCGACGTCAACGTGCTGGTGATCAACGACGACAGCAACTGCGGCCGCGCCGCCGCGATCGGCTCGAACGCCGCCACCGCGTTCGCGACCGTGCACTACGATTGCGCGACCGGCTACTACAGCTTCGCCCACGAAATCGGCCACCTGCTGTCGGCTCGCCACAACCCGCAGAACGACCCGAACACGCAGCCTTACGCCTACGGCCACGGCTACCAGTACATGCCCGCGCAGGGCGCGCGCTGGCGCACGATCATGGCCTACCAGTGCCCGGGCACGGCCTGTACCCGCCTGAACTACTGGTCTAACCCGGACATCACCTACGGCGGCGTGGCGATGGGCACGGCCGACGTGAGCCACAACCAGCGCGTGCTGGTGCAGACCAAGGCGGCGATGGCGGCATTCCGCGCCGACCCGGGCGCCAACGTCGCCCCGGTGGCGAACTTCAGCTCCAGCGCCAGTGGCCTGACCGTGAACTTCAGCGACAGCTCCAGCGACAGCGACGGCAGCATCGCCTCGCGCAGCTGGAGCTTCGGCGACGGCACCAGCTCGACCGCGACCAACCCGAGCAAGACCTACACCGCGGCCGGCACTTACAGCGTCGTGCTGACCGTCACCGACGACGACGGCGCCACCCACAGCAAGACCGCCTCGGTCACCGTCAGCGCCAGCGGCGTGCAGATCTACAGCAACGGCACCGACGTCGCCATTCCGGACAACAACGCCGCCGGCGCCAGCAGCAGCATCGCCGTGTCGGGGCGCAGCGGCAACGCACCGGGCAACGCCAGCATCTCGGTCAACATCGTCCACCCGTACAAGGGCGATCTGATCGTCGACCTGATCGCGCCGGACGGCTCGGTCTACAACATCCATAACCGCAGCGGCGGCAGCGCCGACAACGTCAGCGGCAGCTTCATCAAGAACCTGTCGAGCGAGCCGCTCAACGGCACCTGGAAGTTGCGCGCAGCCGACCGCGCCTCGCAGGACGTCGGCCGCATCGACAGCTGGAGCATCACCTTCTAAGCCCAGCGTTCCGATTTCACTGAAGTTTTCTGCTTGATTTTTCTCCTCAAGTTTTAGATGCAGGTTTGCGCTTCGCGTTTTGAGGAACCTCCCTCGGAGGGACCTCGTGCACGGGGGAGCCCGGTTCAAGGACCGGGCTCCTGAAACACCGGCGGGCTTAGGGGAGCCCGCTTTCCGCTCGACGCCGCTCCGGAACGGCCGCGACGAGCTGCGATCCGGACGCGGACCGCAGCCCGCTGCGGACGCGCCCGCCGCCGCTTGGTCCTTCGCCTCGAAGGGCCGGGCGGACCGGTCGGCCGGGCCGCGCTGCGGACCTCGCCACCACGTCGTCCTTCCCAACATGGAGCAAGCAATGAAACGACTGACCGCTTCCCTAGCCCTGCTCGCACTGTCGATCGGCAGCGCACTCGCCGCCCCGACCCAGCGTCCGGCGGCTTTCGACAACGCCCGACTCTCGCGCATCGACCGCGTCGCCCTGCGCAGCATGCCGGCCGTGGACGTCGCCAAGCTGCGCGCGGAAGATCTCAAGCGCGGCCGCAACGAAGCGCCGCGCTTCGCCACCGCCTTGCCGGTGGACATGAACACCCTCAACAGCGGCACCTGGGAAGATCTCGACGCCGACCACGCGGTCTGGCGCACGCGCATCGAGTCCAAGAACGCGCTGACCCTGAACTTCCATTTCGACCAGTTCAAGCTGCCCGCCGGCGCGCGCATGCTGATCTATCCGGCCGATCAGGCGCCGGGCTCCAGCGCCGCGCGCGTGCGCAGCTTCACTGCGGCCGACAACAACGATTTCAACGAACTGTGGACGCCGGTGGTGATCGGCGATGAAGCGGTGATCGAAGTGGTGGTGCCGCGCGCCAAGGTCGGCGAGCTCAAGCTGCACCTGGCCGCGGTCAACCACGATTACAAGGGCTTCGGCCGGCTCGCGCGCGACGCCGCGCTGGAGCAGGCTACCGGCGTGTCGGGCAGCTGCAACATCGACGTGGTCTGCCCCGAAGGCAACGGCCACCGCGACGTGATCCGTTCGGTCGCGGCCTATTCGAAGCAGGGCACGATGTGGTGCACCGGCTCGCTGGTCAACAACACTGCCAACGACAAGAAGATGTACTTCCTGACCGCGAACCACTGCGGCATGACCACTGCGGCCATCGCGTCGAGCATGGTGGTGTATTGGAATTACCAAAACTCGACCTGCCGCGCGCCGGGCTCGGCTTCCAGCGGCGCCAACGGCGACGGCTCGCTGTCGCAGTCGCAGACCGGCGCGGTGGTGCGCGCGACCAACGCCGCGTCCGACTTCACCCTGCTCGAACTCAACACCGCCGCCAACCCGGCCTTCAACCTGTTCTGGGCCGGCTGGGACCGCCGCGACCAGAACTTCGGCGGCGCGACCGCGATCCACCATCCCAACGTGGCCGAGAAGCGCATCAGCCATTCGACCACCGCGACCCAGATCAGCGGCTACAACGGCGCCAGCGGCACCACCCACCTGCACGTGTTCTGGCAGGCCAGCGGCGGCGTGACCGAGCCGGGTTCCTCGGGTTCGCCGATTTACAGCCCGGAAAAGCGCGTGCTGGGCCAACTGCACGGCGGCCCGTCGAGCTGCTCGGCGACCGGCGCCAACCGCAGCGACTACTACGGCCGCATCTTCACCTCCTGGACCGGCGGCGGTTCGGCCGCGACGCGCCTGAGCAACTGGCTCGATGCCGCCGGCACCGGCGCCCAGTTCATCGACGGCCTCGATTCCAGCGGCACGCCGGCCAACACCCCGCCGGTGGCGAACTTCAGCTCGAGCGCGAGCGGGTTGACCGTGAGTTTCACCGACAGCTCCAGCGACAGCGACGGCAGCATCGCCTCGCGCAGCTGGAACTTCGGCGACGGCACCAGCTCGACCGCGACCAACCCGTCCAAGACCTACAGCGCCGCCGGTACCTACACCGTCAGCCTGACCGTCACCGACGACGATGGCGCCACCCACACCAAGACCGCCTCGGTCACGGTCGGCACCGGCGGCGCCCAGACCTATACCAACGGCACCGACGTGGCCATCACCGACAACGCCACGGTCGAAAGCTCGATCGTCGTGTCCGGCCGCAGCGGCAACGCGCCGGCCAGCACGCCCGTCGCGGTCAACATCGTCCACACCTACAAGGGCGATCTGAAGGTCGACCTGGTCGCGCCGGACGGCACCCTCTACAACATCCACAACCGCACTGGCGGCAGCGCCGACAACGTCAGCGGCACCTTCACCAAGAACCTGTCGAGCGAGCCGCTCAACGGCACCTGGAAGCTGCGCGTCAACGACAATGCCAGCGCCGACACCGGCCGCATCGACAGCTGGAGCATCACGTTCTGATCGGCTGAGGCATCGCCGGTCCACATCGTGGCGATGCGTGTACGGAAACCCCGGCTTCGGCCGGGGTTTTCGTTTGGGGTACATGGCGCCGAGCGTGCGTATCCGACCGCGTCGAACACCGCCGCTTGGGTGCCCGATGGCACGGCCACGGGGCGGTTGGGATGGGGCGGGTGAGCTGCGCTCGCGCTGGAACAGCGTCGTCGGGTCGGCGCGGGAGGCCAGCTCATAGCGCCATTGCGCCGGAGTTCCCGGCGTTCGTGTCGTGCATTGCATCATGAACGCGTACGGGTTCTCAGTTTCCATTTCCGCTCGCGCACACCGATTTCAATCGAAACAAATCTTGGTTGTATGCGTGACGCGAGGCACGGATGCGATGTCGACTGGGCGGGTTTGCGTCTTGTTGTGCGCGACGCGTGTGCCTCAGAGTCGCGCCGTGGTCGTAGCGGCACGCTAGCAATACGCACCACGCGTCGTAGAAATAACGCACGCTCAGGGGAAGCCTGCGGCCTTGCTGCATCAAACGCTGGAGCATCCAGTTTCCCATCGCCTGACCCCGTCGCCATCGCCATCGTCGAACACACCGGCCCAGCCGGCGTCGCGGTCTTGCCTCTACTACGGACGGAGAGACTCATGAAACGACTTTATGGTTCCCTGCTGTTGCTCGGACTGTCGATCAGTGCCGCACTTGCCGCACCGGCCACGCGCCCGGCGGCCTTCGATCACGCCAACATCTCGCGCCTGGACAAGATCGCGCTGCGCGCGATGCCGGCGGTGGACGTCGCCAAGTTGCGCGCGGAAGACCGCGTGCGCGAGGCGCGCAACGAGATTCCGCGCTTCGCCGCCTCGCTCGACGTCGACATGACGCCGCTGAACTCCGGCGTGTGGGAAAAGCTCGACGAGGACCACCTCATCTGGCGCCAGCGCGTGCGTTCGGACAAGGCCTTGTCGCTGAATTTCGGCTTCACCGAATATCACATGCCCGCCGGGGGCCGTCTGCTGGTCTATCCGGCGACCCAGACCGCGGGCGGCGACCGCAGCCTGATCCGCGAATACACCGATCGCGACAATAATCCGGCCGGCCAGTTGTGGACGGCGATCGTCCCCGGCGAAGAGTCGGTCATCGAAGTGGTGGTGCCGGCGGCCAAGGCCGGCGAGCTCAAGCTCAAGCTGACCAAGGTCGGCCACGACTACGTCGGTTTCGGACCGCTTTCGCGCCGCCTCGCCGCGGCCGCCAGCGGCGAAAAGGGCGTCTCGGGCGCCTGCAACATCGACGTGGTCTGCCCCGAGGGCGACGGCCGCCGCGACATCATCCGCTCGGTCGCGGCCTACTCGAAGAACGGTTCGCTGGCTTGCACCGGCTCGCTGGTCAACAACACCGCCAACGACAAGAAGATGTACTTCCTGACCGCGCACCATTGCGGCATGGGCACGGCGTCGACCGCAGCCAGCATCGTGGTGTACTGGAACTACCAGAACTCGACCTGCCGTCCGCCGAACACGCCCGCCAGCGGCGCCAACGGCGACGGCTCGATGGCCAACACCCAGTCCGGTTCGACCTACAAGGCGACCTACGCGACCTCCGACTTCACCCTGCTCGAACTGAACACGCCGGCGAACCCCGCGTTCAATCTGTTCTGGGCCGGCTGGGACCGCCGCGACCAGAACTATCCGGGCGCCATCGGCATCCATCACCCGAACGTGGCCGAAAAGCGCATCAGCAACTCGACCGAGCCGACCTCGTTCGTGGCCTGGGGCGGCGGCGCCGGCACCACCCATCTGCGCGTGCAGTGGCAGCCGACCGGCGGCGTGACCGAACCGGGTTCCTCGGGTTCGCCGATCTACAGCCCGGAAAAGCGCGTGCTCGGCCAGTTGCACGGCGGCCCGTCGAGCTGCAGCGCCACCGGCACCAACCGCAGCGACTACTACGGCCGCGTGTTCACCTCGTGGACCGGCGGCGGCACGGCGGATTCGCGCCTGAGCAACTGGCTCGACCCGGCCAACACCGGTGCGCAGTTCATCGACGGCCTGGATTCGGGCGGCGGCACGCCGAACAATCCGCCGGTGGCGAACTTCACCTCGTCGGTCAGCGGGCTCACCGCGACCTTCACCGACAGCTCCAGCGACAGCGACGGCAGCATCGCTTCGCGTAGCTGGAACTTCGGCGACGGCACCACCTCGACCGCGACCAACCCGTCCAAGACCTACAGCGCCGCCGGTACCTACACCGTCACGCTGACCGTCACCGACGACGATGGCGCGACCAACACCAAGACCGGTACGGTCACGGTGTCGGGCGGCCCGGGTGCGCAGACCTACACCAACGAGACCGACGTGGCGATCAGCGACAACGCCACCGTGGAAAGCTCGATCACCGTGTCCGGCCGCAGCGGCAACGGCTCGGCGACCACGCCGATCCAGGTGACGATCTACCACACCTACAAGAGCGACCTGAAGGTCGACCTGGTGGCGCCGGACGGCACGGTCTACAACATCCACAACCGCACCGGCGGCAGCGCCGACAACGTCATCGGCACCTTCACCAAGAACCTGTCGAGCGAACCGCTCAACGGTACGTGGAAGCTGCGCGTCAACGACAATGCGACCCTGGACACCGGCCGCATCGACAAGTGGAGCATCACGTTCTGATCCGCCGACGCCGCGCGCCGTAACGGCGCGCGGCGTTTCTGCGCGAAAGCAGGCGCCCTCGGCGCAGGCGTCGCCCGGCCGCGACGGCGGCGCAGCATGACCTTGCCGCCTCATGCGCTCCAAGCCATCGCCTCATCGACGCGCGATGCATCGCCGCCGATCACTGCGCCGTTCTGCCGTACGCATCACGAAAGCGCGGCATCGCCGCGACAGGGGACGCTTGTCAGCCCGCGTGCCGCGTACCCAGCATGGTGGCCGCACCCACCGCTTCGCTGTCCAACGTACCGGTACATGGAGAGTTTCCCAATGCGCTTCCAATACGCCGCGCTGCCCCTGTTGCTGGCCCTGTCCGCCGGCGCCAAGGCGGCCGATGACCTGCCAGTGTTCGTCACCGCCAAATACACCAACAGCGCGCAGTTGCAACGCATCGCGTCGCGCTTCCAGCATCTGATCGTCGACCGCGAGGCCAAGACCGTCCGCGTCGAGGCCATGCCCGAGGACCTGGCCGCGCTGAGCCGCGCCGGCTTCAAGTACGAGGTCGACCGCGAGGCGACCGAAAAGCTGCAGCGGCTGCAGATTGCGCTGCAGAGTTCCTCGCTCGGCATCAAGAGCATTCCCGGCTACGCCTGCTACCGCACGGTCGAGGAAACCTATACGACCATGGACCAGCTGGCCGCGAGCAAGCCGCAGCTGGCGCGCGTGACCAACATCGGGCCCAGCTGGCAGAAGACCCAGAATGCCGGCACCGGCTACGAGATGAAGGTGCTCAAGCTGACCAACTCGGCGACCGACGCCGCGCTGCCGAACAAGCCGACCCTGGTGCTGTTCGGTTCGATCCACGCGCGCGAGTACACCCCGGCCGAGACCGTCACCCGTTTCGCCGAATGGCTGGCCAACGGCTACGGCAGCAACGACGAGGCGACCTGGCTGCTCGACAATTTCGCCTTCCAGTTCGTGCTGCAGGCCAATCCCGACGGCCGCAAGAAGGCCGAAGCCGGCTCGTCCTGGCGCAAGAACGTCAACAACAGCAACGGCGCCTGCAGCGCCTCGTCGATCGGCGTCGACCTCAACCGCAACTTCCCCTATCACTGGAACAGCGCCGCCGGCGGCTCCAGCGGCAACGCCTGCGCCGAAACCTATCGCGGCCCGCTCGCCGCCTCGGAACCGGAAACCCAGAACCTGATGCGCCTGGTCGCCGGCACCCGCAACAGCAGCGGCGTGTACACCGGCGGCATCTTCCCCGACCGCCGTCCCGACGACGTCAACACCGCAGCGCCCGAGGATTACCAGGGCATCTTCATGGACATCCACAGCGCCGCCCAGCTGGTGCTGTGGTCGTGGGGCGACACCAGCAACCCCGCGCCGAACAGCGCGGCCTTGCGCGCGCTCGGCCGGCGCATCGCCTTCCACAACAACTACCGTCCGCAGCAGTCCGATGAGCTCTATGCCACCGACGGCACCACAGACGACACCATGTACGGCCTGCTCGGCGTGCCGGCGTACACCATTGAGCTCGGCGTGTCGTTCTTCGAGAGCTGCAGCACCTTCCAGGGCACGACCCTGCCGGACAACCTGAAGTCGCTGCGCTACGCGGCGCGCAGCCTGTGGGCGCCGTACAAACTGCCGTCCGGGCCCGACACCACCGCGCTCAGCCTGTCCGCGACGACGGTGCCGGCCGGCACCCCGGTCACCCTGACCGCGACCGTCGACGACAGCGTGTTCAACCAGAGCAACGGCACCGAAGCGGTGCAGAACATCGCCTCGGCGCGGGCCTATCTCGACGCGCCGCCATGGGCCGCCGGCGCGGTGTCGTATCCGCTCAGCGCCAGCGACGGCAGCTTCAACAGCAGCCGCGAAGCGGTGACCGCAAGCATCCCGACCAACGGCCTGGCCGACGGCGTGCACACCTTGTACGTGCAGGGCACCGACGCCGCCGGCAAACCGGGCACGCCGAATGCGGTGCGCTTCACCGTCGGCGGCACCGGCCCGGGCAACACGCCGCCGGTAGCGAACTTCACCTCGTCGGTCAGCGGCCTGACCGCGAGCTTCACCGACACCTCCAGCGACAGCGACGGCAGCATCGTCGCGCGCAGCTGGAACTTCGGCGACGGCACCACCTCGACCGCGACCAGCCCGAGCAAGACCTATGCCGCGTCCGGCACCTATAGCGTCACCCTGACGGTCACCGACGACGACAACGCCAGCCACAGCAAGACTGCGTCGGTCACCGTCGGCGGGGGCGGCGGCACCCAGACCTACAGCAACGGCACCGACGTGCAGATCCCCGACAACGCCACGGTCGAGAGCAGCATCGTGGTATCCGGCCGCACCGGCAACGCACCCGGCGACGCGTCGGTGGCGGTCAACATCCTGCACACCTACAAGAGCGATCTGAAGGTCGACCTCGTCGCGCCGGACGGCACTCTCTACAACATCCACAATCGCAGCGGCGGCAGCGCCGACAACGTCGTCGGCACCTTCGTCAAGAACCTGTCGAGCGAGCCGCTCAACGGCACCTGGAAGCTGCGCGTCAACGACAACGCCACGCAGGACACCGGCCGTATCGACAGCTGGAGCATCACCTTCTGATCGTTTTAAGCGCGTAGGAAGGCGATACCACGCATCCCCGGCTTCGCCCGGGGATGCGCGTTTGTGCGGACAGCGTTCATGCGGCGGGGTTCGGCGCTGCCGCATGCCGCGTCGCACGGCGACGTGTCCGACCTGCGTGCCGGCGAGGTTTTCCATCGCCGAAACAGTGAAAATTCCGCGGTTTTCCTATCGGATTGGCCATGCGCACGTGCACGGTAAGCGGTTACTGCGCGTATGCATGACCGAGGTCACGAACGCGAATGTGCGCTCGAACAGGTTGTCGCTTGTCGGTCATGTCCGATCGCGCATAGGGTCGAATCCCGGGCGTATCGGAACGTTTCCCCCCGCACCGTTCGGCGCCGCTTTCACGCGCAGCAAACTCTCGCGACGTCCCGCATTCTGCGCGGCCGTCATCCCAGTCCATCGCGTCCCCGCGCCGATGCCGCCCGCATCCGGCCGGGCGGCGCCGAACAGGAGCGCCTTCCGTGAACAAGCACCTAGCCCCGTTGCCCGCCTTGCTCGCCCTCGCATTGTCCGCCGCCCTCGCACCGGCGATGGCGCAGACGCACAGCCACGACCACGCGCGTCCGGCCGATGCCACCGATAATCCGTTCCAGCCGGTGTTCATCGTCACCTCGCGCGAAACCTTCGATGCCGGCGTGCAGACCCTGGCGCGCAGCGCCACCGGCGTCAGCAACCCGGCCGGCGTCAAGCTGGTGGTGGCCGAACTCAAGACCCATCAGCTCGCCGACGTGACCCGGCATGTCCACGAGAAGGAAAAGCGCTGCGGCGGTTTCGTCGCGTTCGACACCCGCGAAGAGGCCGAAGCCTTCGTGCGCAGCGAACGCAGCGTCGAAGCGATGAACACCAAGTTCGCCACCTACACCATCGACAACCAGGCCACGGTCACGCCGTGGCTGAGCCAGGTCGCCGAAGCCAACATCCGCGGCACCATCAGTCACCTGTCGACGCAGTATCCGAACCGCTACTACGCCTCGACCCACGGCCGCACCTCGGCGACCTGGATCAAGGACACCTGGGCCGGCCTGGCCAACGGCCGCAGCGACGTCACCGCCGAGCTCTACACCGGTTGCACCACCTGTTCGACCCAACCCTCGGCGATCCTGACCATCCAGGGCAGCGAACTGCCGAACGAAGTGGTCGTGCTGGGCGCGCACCTGGATTCGATCTCCAGCAGCGGCAGCGGCGATTCGATGAACGCACCGGGCGCCGACGACGACGCCTCCGGCATCGCCACCCTGACCGAAGTGCTGCGCGTGGCGATGGCGAGCGGCTACAAGCCCAAGCGCACGATCAAGTTCATGGGCTACGCCGCCGAGGAAGTCGGCCTGCGCGGCTCCAAGGCGATCGCCACCGATTTCAAGAACCGCGGCGTCAACGTGGTCGGCGTGCTGCAGTTGGACATGACCAACTACCGCACCAGCGGCGCGCCGGCGGTGCGCCTGGTCAGCGATTATTCGAACTCCAGCCTGCAGCAGTTCCTGCGCGACCTGTACACGACTTACCTCGGCGGCACCGTCGGCAGCTACACCTGCGGCTACGGCTGCTCCGACCACGCCTCGTGGACCTCGGCCGGCTTCCCCGCGGCGATCTACTTCGAGGGCGGCACCTCCAGCGGCGGTTACTTCGGCTCCATCCACACGCCCAACGACACCCTCGCCAACATGGGCGGGTCGGCCGCCAACAGCGTGCCCTTCGCCAAGCTCGGCCTGGCCTTCCTTGGCGAACTCGGCAAGACCGCCGGCACCGGTCCGGGCCCTGGGCCGGGGACCCAGACCTATACCAACGGCACCGACTACGCGATCAACGACAACGCCACCGTCGACAGCCCGATCACCGTGTCCGGCCGCACCGGCAACGCACCGGCCAGCGCCTCGGTGTCGGTCAACATCATCCATACCTATCGCGGCGACATTAAGGTCGACCTGGTCGCCCCGGACGGCTCGCTCTACAACATCAGCAACCGCGCCGGCGGCAGCGCCGACAACCTCAGCGGCACCTTCACCTTCAACCTGTCCAGCGAACCGCTCAACGGCACCTGGAAGCTGCGGGTGAACGACAACGCCAACAACGACGTCGGCCGCATCGACACCTGGAGCATCACGTTCTGACGATAGCCCCGCACGAGGGAAGGGGACGGGTTCCGCGAGGGGCCCGTTTCCTTTGCGGCGGTCGATAGCGAAGGCCGGCGAACAGTCCGTCCGGCCCGGCACCGACCGGCGCGCGTCGGCGCCGGCTCCGGCCGGGCTGCGCCTCAGGCGGTTTTCGGGGAAGCGCGCTTAACGCGTGCAGCTCTCGCTGGCTTCGAGGACGCCGCGTTGGCTGATGCGCCAATGGGTGACCGTGCCGAGCGCGTCGGTCTCGAAGGTCAACTGGCTGTGCTTAGCCTGCGGTGCGGCGACTTCGATGAAGGCCGAGCCTTCGAAGGTCGGGTTCGGGACCTGTTTGGTCTGGCCGGCATAGGCCTGGTTGATCTCGGCGATGCTCATGCCGACGCGGCCGCCGCCCGGGGCGATGGCCTTGGGGTCGTAGACATCGATGCCGGCGAGTTGGTCGCCGGCCATCAGGAAGGCGTACTGGTGGGTGACCGCGCCGCGCACCGGATAGAGCAGGTGGCAGGTCGCGTCCGGGCGCTGATCGCGGTTGTCCTTCATTTCGCCGCCCCAGGCCTGGCGGACGCTTGCGCCGTCGGCGCCGAACCTGGCGGTGACGGTGCCGGCCTGGTCGCTGCCGTTGAAGCCGTCGTAGCCGATCGCATCGCTGCGCAGTATGCGTTCGGGGGGCAACAGCGGGTTGGCCGACGCCGCGGGCGATGCGGCGGGGGCCTGGCCGGTGCCGTTCCTGGCCGCCGGGGTGGGGTCCGCGTTGCCGGCGGGTTGCTGACAAGCGGCCAGGGCCGACACCGCCAGGGCCAGAACGAGTACGCGCATCGCGATCACCATTGCTATCGGGCAGCCTCCAATCCTAACTCGGTCCTAACCCGATCCCGATCGAGCCCATGCATCGAGCCCATGCATCGAGCCGATGCATCGAGCCGATGCATGGGCCGGCGGACGCCGCAGCGCAGCGGGCGCGCGGCGCACGGCTTCTCTCTCAGATCGCTTCGAAGCGGTTCGCGTCGACGTTCTTGCGGACCTTGCCCGGATCCCAGATGCGGCCGTTCATGGCGATGTACACGCCCGGCGGCAGCGACTGCACCGCGCCGACCGCGGTGCCGATGTTGAACTCGGCGTCGGAGCCGCGGAACCGCGCCGGATTCAGCGCGCCGGTCATGACGATGGTCTTGTTCGGGATGGTCGCCAGCACCTTGGCCGTCTCGACCATGCTGTCGGTGCCGTGGGTCACCAACACGTGCTGCGCGTCCTGCGCGGCGATCGCGGCGCGGATCAGCTCGCGGTCGCCGGCGTTGATGTGCAGCGAGTCCTTGCGGATGATCGGAATCACGCTGTAACGGAAGGCCACGCCGAGCTCGTCGAGAATGCGGCCGATCTGCGGTTCGCCGATCTGGTAGTCCGACTTGTCGTCGAAATAGATCTTGTCGATCGTGCCGCCGGTGGTGACGATGCAGAGCTGGTCCATCGTGGGTAAGGTCGCGAGGTCGGGGAGACGGAGATTATAGGCCCAGCGCCGCGGCCGGGCTTATGCGGCCGTGGCCGGACGCCGCCGGCCCGACTCGGGCGGCCCTCTAATCAGGCCGCCTTACTTAGGACTCCGGCCGAACCGCGCCCGGATGCCGGGCAGGTTGGCGGCGAACACGACGGTCACCGCCAGGGCGAGTTCGATCCAGCCCTGCAGGCGCTCCGGCGGCCGCGACCACGCGACCATGACTCCGTGGCTGAACCAGCCCAGCGCCAGCACGCCGGCCCAATAGGCGGCGTGGCGGTTCTGCCTCCACACGCCGATCGCGAGCAGCAGCGGCGGCACCACGAACACCACCAGGGTCGCGGCCAGATGCCGCTGCGACAGCATCCACGCCGCGTACAGCGCGCTCAGGGCCAGCAAGGCCAGCAGCAGGACCAGATTGGAGCGGGGGCGCGGCGAAGCGACGCTCATCGGCTCACCTTGGCGACCAACTCGGCGACGCGGCGTCCGAGCGCACGCGCCAGCACGGCCTCGTCGTCGCTGAGCTGCGGGTCGTCCTGGGGCCCGGCGACGTGGCTGGCGCCATAGGGGCTGCCGCCGCCGCGGGTGGTGCTGAGCAAGGGCTCGGTATAAGGAATGCCGACGATCACGCAGCCGTGGTGCAGCAGCGGCACCATCATCGTCAGCAGGGTCGACTCCTGGCCGCCGTGCTGGCTCGCGGTGGAAGTGAACACGCCGGCCGGCTTGCCGACCAGGGCGCCGCTGGCCCATTCGGCGCCGAGCCCGTCGAGCCAGTGCTTGACCGGTGCGGCCATGTTGCCGAACCGGGTCGGGCTGCCGAGCACGAGCCCGGCGCATTCGGCCAGGTCGCGCGCTTCGACGTAGGGCGCGCCGTCCTCGGGCACCGGCGGCGCGGCGGTCTGGGTGATCGCGGCCACCGGCGGCACGCTGCGCACGCGCGCGACGATGCCGTCGACCTCGCCGATCCCGCGCGCGATCTGCCGCGCCAGCCGCGCCACCGACCCGCCGCGGCTGTAATAGAGCACCAGAACTTCGGTCATCGATCTCTCCTGTTGCCGGCAAGGATAGAGGATGAGGCGAGGGCGGTTGGGGGTTTGGCGAACCAGGGCGGCTGGGGAGCGTTGCGGTCGGGCGCCTTGTCTGGTGCCGCTCCGGCAAGCGCCCCTCGCCCCGAGCCTCTTCCACAAGGGGGAGGGGGATGCCCTGGATCCCCGCCTGCGCGGGGATGACTGGCCATGGCGTGTGCAGGCCACCTCATCTCGACGGTTGTCGCGGCGGTCGGTCGCTCCTGTGCCGCCTCGTGCGAACGCAGGTCGCTCGATGCCCTGCGCTCAAGCTGATGCCCATGCCCCCGTGACGCCCCATCGGTTACCCTGCGCCGGATGGAACCTTTGGACTCGATCTATCGCTGGAGCGACCGGGTGCGCGACCGCGCCCGCGCCGGCACGTTCTTCCGCTTCCTGGCCCGCCGCTTTCTCGACGACAACCTGTTCCAGGCCGCCGGCGCGCTGTCCTATACCACCGTGTTCGCATTGGTGCCGCTGTCGATGGTGGTGTTCGGGGTGTTGTCGGCGTTCCCGATGTTCGGCGAATGGAGCGACCGGCTCAGCGACTACATCTTCTCCAACTTCGTGCCCTCGGCGGCGCGTTCGGTGGAGAGCTACCTCAAGCAGTTCTCGGCCAATGCCGGCCAGCTGACCACCGCCGGCGTGATCGCCCTGGTGGTGTCGCTGTTGATCACCCTCAACGGCGTCGAGTCGGCGTTCAACCGGATCTGGCGCATCCATTCGCCGCGCCCGCGCCTGGGCCGTTTCCTGGTGTATTGGACGGTGCTGACGCTCGGCGCGCTGATCGCCGCGGCCAGCCTGGCGATTTCGGCGCGCTTCTTCGCCATGGACGTGTTCTCGACCCAGCCCGGGCGCTGGCTCGAAAGCCTGTTGCTGCGCGTCGCGCCGATGCTGCTGGAATGGCTGGCTTTCGCCGCGATCTACCGGGTCGTGCCGCACCGGACGATCAAATGGCGGCACGCCGTCGCCGGCGCCTTCCTGGCGATGGTGCTGTTCGAGACGGTCAAGGGCGGCATCGGCCTGTACCTGGGCAATTTCGGCTCCTACTCGAAAATCTACGGCACCCTGGCGTTCGTGCCGATCTTCCTGTTGTGGATCTACCTGAGCTGGATCGCGGTGCTGCTCGGCGCGTCGTTGGCCTCATCGATTTCGGCGTTCCGCTATCAGCCGGCCTCGATGCGCCTGCCGCTGGGTTTCGAGATGTACGGCCTGCTGCGCCTGCTCGCCCGGTTCAACGAAGCGCGCAAGCGCGGCCGCGGCCTGCACATCGACGACATCCAGCAACTGGAGCCGATGCTGACCGATTCGCTGGTCCAGCAGATGCTCGAGCAACTCGGCGAGATCAGCGTGGTGCGCCGCGCCGAGAACGGCGAATGGCTGCTCGCGCGCGATCTCGACGAACTGACCCTCGGCGAGCTGTACGAAGCCTGCAACCTGCGCATCCCGATCGCCGAGGCGATGCTGCCCTGCCGCGACGACTCGCTGGGCCAGTCCGCGGTCGCGGCGATGGACGAATTGCGCGTGCCCCTGCGCGCGCTGATGAAACGACGCGTGTCCAGTATTCACGCCGAAAAGGAAGGAACATGATCCCGAGTCATCCGAAACCCGCGCTGCGTCCGCTGTTGGCGCTGGCGCTCGCCGCCGCCGTATTGACGCTCGGCGCCTGCGATAGATCGCAGACGCCGGCCGCCGACACCACGCCGGCGACGACGAGCGACGCCAAACCCGCGCCGGCTGCAGACGCCAAGCCTGCCGACGCCGAGCCGGCCGATGCCAAGCCGGCCGATGCCAAGCCCGTCGATGCCGCGACCGACATGCCCGAGCTGCGCATCGCGACCATCGACGGCAAGACCTACGACCTGGCCGAGCGCCGCGGCCGTTGGGTGGTGGTGAATTTCTGGGCGACCTGGTGCGCGCCCTGCATCAAGGAAATGCCCGAGTTGTCGGCGCTGGACACCATGCGCGACCACATCGAGGTGGTCGGCCTGGCCTACGAGGAGATCGAGCTCGCCGACATGCAGGCCTTCCTCAAGAAGCACCCGGTGTCGTACCCGATCGCGATCCTCGACGTGGCCGACCCGCCGAAGGCCTTCGACACTCCGCGCGGCTTGCCGATGACCTATCTGATCGGGCCCGACGGCAAGGTCGCAGAGAAATTCCTCGGCCCGGTCGACGCCAAGAAGATCGAGGCCGCGATCGCCAAGGCCTCGGCCCAGGTCGCCGTGCCGAGGGCATGAGCGCGGCGCGTTTCTTCGTTGCCGGCAGGGTCCAGGGCGTGTGGTTCCGCGCCTCGACCCGCGAGCAGGCGCTCGCGCTCGGCTTGCGCGGCTACGCCAATAATCTCGCCGACGGCCGGGTCGAAGTGCTCGCGGTCGGCGACGAGGCCGCGGTGGCGCGTCTGGCCGACTGGCTGGGCCACGGCCCGGCCCAGGCGCGCGTCGACCGCTTGATCCGCGAGCCGGCGCGCGAAGACGAAGCCGGCGACGGTTTCGTTTGCGGTTGAGCTGCGCAGGCCGTCGCTGAGCGATAGCCGCCCGGATCGGATTACAACGCGCCCGGCGTCGCCATCAAGCGGCCGTTGCGCCATTCGCGCTGCTCGCTGACGTGGCCGCGGCGCGCCAGGTATTCGACGATCGAACGCACCGTCACCACCGGGTAGTCGCCGGCGAGGCGGGTGCCGATCGGGTGATCGCCGAAAGCGACATTGGCGCTGAACAAGCCGCCGAGCACCCGCTTGGAATAGGGGATCTGGACGCGATCGGGACGATACCCGTCGTCGAGCGCGGCGCGGTAGGCCTCGCGCCGATGCACGACCGCGGAGGCGTCCGCGAGGGTGGCGGCGAGCAGCTCCAGCACCCAGGCGGTGGAGTTCTGGTACTCGGCGCTGCCGGGGCGTGCGATGAGGTTGTAGCGGGGCTGATGCAGGTTGCGGCCCGGCAGGCCGCGCAGGCGCGCGGCGAGGCGTTCGGCCTGGGCCGGTTGCAGCCAGACGATGCGCGCGTCCTGGTTGACCAGGTCGTCGGCGAAGAAATTGACCAGGCCTTGGGCGTACAGGCCGGAGCGGTCGCTGCCGCATTCGTTGAGCAGATGCACCGCGGTCCAGCGGCCGGCGGCATGGTCGCGCACGACGAAACCGACATGGCTGTAGACCAGGCCCTGCGCCGACAGGTCGGTGCCGACCCGGGCGACCAGCGCGGCGGGTGCGTCGCGTTGCTCGAGCGCGGCGGCGACGGTCAGCGCGGTTTGCGCCGCCGCCGCCAGTTTCTGCGGGGTGACGGCCTGGTTCTCGCAGCGAGTGCCCGCACGTCCCTGTGCAGGCAACACTCCCAGTACCACCACCGCCAACGCGACCATCAGCGTCCTGCAGGTCGCGAATCCGTAGGAGCCCATCACGGCGCGTTGAGCGCTCATGCGCCGATCCGCTCGCTGTGCAGCAGCGCGCGGGCGCGTTCGTTGGGGATGAAGCACAACGCGCCGCCATCGGCGCCGCTGAGCAGCCAGCCGCCGGCGACCGCCGACACGGTAAGGGCCTCGCCGACCCGGAGGCCGAGCCGCTTGGCCGCCTGCGCCGACAGCGTCACCGCGAACGAGGTGCCGATGCCGACCGCCGAGATGGTCAGCGTCACGCCCTCGGCGCTGGCCTCGACGCCGGCGACCGAGAAGGCCGCGCCGGCCGACAGGGCCCGTGCCGTCGCGGCCGGCACCTCGACCGAGGCGTTGAGGCTGAGTTCGGACTGACGGCTGAGGCCGTCGGACTGCGCCGCCGCAAAGGCCGGCGTCCCTGCCGGCAGGCCAGCCGCGGCCGAAACGGACAGGGCGAGGGTCAGCAACCGGTTCGCAATCCTTGGCATCTCGCACCGTCTCGTGAAGGTCCGGGGCCAGCCTCGGCCGGGTGCGCGGCGGATGCAACAATCATCGACAAAGTGTCTCGGAATTCGCCATGCAGTAGCGTATTTTGATACGCATGGCGATTTCCATCGAACTGATCGACGGCCTGAAGCGCTTCCTGCGCGCCCAGGACCTGACCTACCGCGACCTGGCTGTGCGCCTGAGGCTCAGCGAAGCGGCGGTCAAGCGGATGTTCTCGCGGCGGGCGATGAGCCTGCAGCGGCTGGAGCAGATCTGCGACGTGCTCGATATCGGCCTGGCCGAACTCAGCGCCGAGGCCGGCCGCGGCCGCGCGCCGATGGCCACGCTCAGCGAAGAGCAGGAGCAGGCCCTGGTCGACGATCCGGCCATGCTGCTGGCCTTGTTCCTGACCTTGAACCGCTGGAAGCAGGCCGACGTGCAGGCGCATTTCACCTTCGACGACGTCAAGTGGACGGCCTTGCTGGTGCGCCTGGACCGGCTCGGCATCATCGAGCTGATGCCCGGCAACCGCGGCCGGCCGTTGACCGCGCGCAATTTCCGCTGGCGCGCCGACGGCCCGATGGAGCGGCACTTCCGCTTGCGCATGCTCGGCGACTATTTCGCCGACCCTTTCGACGGCGAACAGGACGTGCTGTTGCTACTGAGCGGCGCGCTCAGCATCGCCGGTATCCGTCAACTCAAGCAGCGCCTGGGGGAAGTCGCGCGCGAGTTCGACGCCCTGTTGGCGCGCGATGCCTCCCTGAGTGCCCAAGAGCGCGTCGGCGTGAGTCTGGTGCTGGCACAGAAGCCTTGGTTGCTGCAGTTGTTCCAGCCGTATCGGCGATCGCAGGGCGATTGAGGGGCGCGGTGGTCGTGCGCCGGTTTCGCGCAGTCATCGGGTAATCCCTTTAGGAGCGGCGTGAGTCGCGACCGCAGAAGCGCACGGGTAGCCGGGCTGTCGTCAGCAGCCGGAGCGGCGTGTCATCGCCAGGGTAGGAGCGACGCAAGTCGCGACCACGCTGTCTACCGTTGCGGCGCTTCTTGCCGTCGGACTTTGAAGCAACATCAACATCCAAAGCTTCCGTCCGCTGGCGCGGCCGGGTTACTTTCTTTTGCTGGCCCAAAAGAAAGCTAACCAAAGAAAAGGCCTTCCTTGACAGAGCTCCCCTGCGAGTTCGCAGCTGTCGCCGGGATTTTCCGATAAGACGTCCCTGTCTTATCGGAAAACGCCGCACGTCCTGTGCGGCGCCCTTTGGGTCTACGGTCGCATCGCGAGTTCGGCATTGCGCCAAGCTTTAACAGAAACAGCAACAGCAACAGCCGCCGCCGGAGGCTTCTACCCTGCGATAGGCGATGATTCGATCAGTGGCAGGCTCTGTCTCTCTGCGCGTTCCGTGGTCGCGGCTCACGCCGCTCCTACAGGGATGGCGGCGACGTGCTGCTAACTTGGCCTTGGTCTTTTGCTGTTGCTGTGCGCTGCTGCGAATTAGCGAAGGCCAAAGAAGACCCGGAGGGCGGCCCGCAGGGATGCGGGCCGTTTTTCATCGGGACAGGGATGTCCCGTATGAAAAATCACTGCGTCAGCGTCGAACGCGCGGGCTCGTGATTCAAAACAAAGCATTTTTCTTTGGTTACCTTTCTTTTGTTGCTTTAGACAAAAGAAAGTAACCCGCCGCTTTAGTGGCGGAAGCTTTGCACTTGATCTTGATCTTCCACCACGAAAGGAATGCGTCGCAAGACCGCCACATCGATGTCGCGGCTCGCGCCGCTCCTACCCTGACCAGGCCACGGCCAGAATCGGCGCGATAGTGCGAGGTCGCGGTCGCGACTCACGTCGCTCCTACAGGAGATGGTTCCGCCACACTCGGATTTTCGATTGGTTGGCTTTGGCTATTGCTGTGCGCCGCCGCGAACTAGCGAAGGCCAAAGAAGACCCGGAGGGCGGCCCGCAGGGATGCGGGCCGTTTTTCATCGGGACAGGGATGTCCCGTATGAAAAATCACCGCGGATGCACCGCTCGTGCGGGCCTGTGATTCAAAACAAAGCATTTTTCTTTGGTTACCTTTCTTTTGTTGCTTATGACAAAAGAAAGTAACCCGCCGCTTTAGTGGCGGAAGCTTTGCACTTGATCTTGATCTTCCACCACTAAAGGAATGCGCCGCAAGACCGCCACATCGATGTCGCGGCTCGCGCCGCTCCTACCCTGACCAGGCCACGGCCAGAATCGGCGCGATAGTGCGAGGTCGCGGTCGCGACTTCGTCGCTCCTACACAAAGCCTAAACCGGCGAAGCCAGACAGAAGCACTGCGGTCGCGACTTGCGTCGCTCCTACAGACGAAATATCCGCATGGAATCGGGCCGCCGCGAGCATCCGCCGCGCCCGCGCGAACGACTCAACCCTCGGCTCAACCCTTCTTGCCCGCCCGAATCGGCTTCAACATCCCGTATTTCTCTTTCGACGGTTTGCCCTTGAGCGGCTCGAATTCGAGCTTCGTCGGCGGGAGATCGGTGTCCGGCAGGCGCGACAGCAGGTCGCGGATCAGGGTCAACCGGCCCTGGCGCTGATCGTTGAAATCGACCAGGGTCCACGGCGCATGTCGGCTGTGGGTAGCCTTGAGCATGGCCTCGCGGGCACGGGTGTAGTCGTCGTAGTGATGACGCGCCTGCAGGTCGATCGGCGACAGCTTCCAGCGCTTGAGCGGGTCGTCGAGGCGTTCGGCGAAGCGCTCTTCCTGCTGCTCCTGGTCGCAGCACAGCCAGTACTTGAACAGCAGGATGCCGTCGTCGACCAGCAGCTTCTCGAACACCGGCGCCTGCTGCAGGAAAGCCTTGACCTGTTCGGGCTTGGCGAAGCCCATGACCTGCTCGACACCGGCGCGGTTGTACCAGCTGCGGTCGAACAGGCTGATCTCGCCCGCGGCCGGCAGATGCGGCACGTAGCGCTGGAAATACCACTGGCCGCTTTCGCGCTCGCTGGGCTTGGACAGGGCGACGATGTGGCATTGGCGCGGATTGAGGTGCTCGGACAAGGCGCCGATCGCCCCGCCCTTGCCGGCGGTGTCGCGGCCTTCCAGCAGCACCACCACGCGGCGGCCGCTGCGCTGCAGCCAGCGCGCCATCGCCACCAGTTCTAGTTGCAGGGCTTCCAGTTGCGTCTCGTAGTCCTTGCGCTTGAGTTTGCTCATCGCTTGGTCTTCCTGGCAGTGCTCGTGCGCGGTGCGGCGCTGCGTTTGGTGCCGGCCAGGCCGGTGGCGACTTCGAGCAAGGCGCCCTGCTGGCGCGTGTTGAGCGCGCGATACGCGGCGAGCAGGTCGTGCTCGCCCTGGGTGCGGGCCGGGTCGAGTGTGCTCGCGAGTTCCGACAGCAGCGCGCCGGCCGGCACGCCGAAGGCGCGCGCCAGGGCGTCTAACTGGTCCTTGCCGGGCAGCTTGTCGCCGCGCAGCCAGGCGCTGACCGTGGCCACGCCGGCGCGCGGAATCGCGGTGGCGATGTCGGTGGCGTTGAGGCCGCGAGCCTTGGCCAACAGACGCAGGGTGGTGTCGAGCGGCATGCCGATCACTCCTTGAGGCGGGGACGCAGGGTGGCGAGGTTGCAGGGGCGGGTGCGCGCGTCGAGCTGGGCGCTGACGATCTTCTCCCAGGCGGTGCGGCAGGCCGAGGTCGAGCCCGGCAGGCAGAACACGAAGGTTGCGTTGGCCAAGCCGGCGAAGGCGCGCGATTGCAGGGTCGAGGTGCCGATTTCGTCGTAGCTGATCGCGCGGAACAGCTCGCCGAAGCCGGGCATTTCCTTGTCGAGCAAAGGCAGCAGGGCCTCGGGGGTGGAGTCGCGACCGGTGAAGCCGGTGCCGCCGGTGACCAGGATGCCGTCGATGCCGTCGTCGGCGATCCACTGCGACACCGCGGCGCGCAGCTTATAGCGGTCGTCGGGCAGCAGCCTGCGCTCGGCGAGGCGATGGCCGGCCTGGGTGAGGGATTGGACGAGATAGTCGCCGGAACTGTCTTCGGCCAGGGTGCGCGAGTCCGAAACGGTCAGCACGCACAGCGAGAGGGGGATGAAATCGCGTTCTGCGGTCATGCGCGCAGCCTAGCGCAAACCGGGTGGAGGCGGGTCAAGCCGGCACCCACGCCGGCGCATCGGCGGGCCGGTCGAGCGCGCCGCATTCGCTGCGTCAGCGCGCCGGCCCGCGCAGCGCCGCGGGCGCTTCGCCCTTGCGCTGCCTGCGCGCCATCGCCATGGTCATCGCGGCGAAATCGACGGCGAAGGCGTCCATGTCGAACAGGCCGCTGTCGCCGCGGCGCGCGGCGAGTTCGGCGCGCAGGGCCTGCAGCGCGGCCGGGTCGTTGCCGAGCGCGACCGCGCGGGCGACGAAGGCCCCGTCGTCGGCGACGTTCATCGATTCCAGGCCGAGGTGATGATTGAGGCTGCCAGCCACGCGCGCGGCGAAGGTCGCACCGGGCCGGGTCAGCACCGGGCAACCGGCCCAGATCGCATCGGAGGCGGTGGTGTGAGCGTTGTAGGGATCGGTGTCGAGGAACAGGTCGGCATGGCGCAGCCGCGCCAGATAGTCGGCATGCGGCTGCTTGCGCATGAACACCAGGCGCTCGGGCGCGATGCCCTGGCGGGTCGCGAAATCGCGCAGGCGCTGGTCGGCGCGGCCCGGGCCGGACAACAGCCACAGCACGCTGCCGGGCACGCCGCGCAGCACCGCCAGGGCGCGGGCGACGCTGCGCGGATTGAGCTTGTAGCTGTTGTTGAAGCAGCAAAACACCACGCCGCGGTCGGGCAGGCCGCAATCGCCGCGGCTCGGCGGCGCGGCCGCTTCGCGGGTGGTGTCGGACGGTTGGAAGCAACGCGGCAGCCAGGCCACGGTCTCGCTGAAATCGGCGCCGAGCGCTTCCGGCAGCACGTAGCGGTCGGCCAGTACGTAATCGATCCACGGCGCCGCCGATGTGCCCGGATAGGCGAGCCAGTTGACCTGCACCGGGGCCGGCCGCATCGCCAGGACTTCCGGCGCGCCGCCGCCGCCCCAGCCGCGCAGGTCGAACAGCACGTCGATGCCGGCGCGGCGGATGGCCGCGGCGACCTGGGCGTGCGGTTGCATGGCGACGTCGTGCAGGGCGGTGGCCGCGGCATGCAGGCGGCGGCGGATGGCGCTGTCGTCGTCGCGGTTGAGCGCGAACAGATGCAGATCGATGCCGCCGCGCCGGCGCAGCGCTTCGAACAGAGCGACTGTCAGCAGGCCGGTCGGGTGGGCGCCGAAGCCGTTGGAAAGAAAACCGGCCCGGATCGGCGCCGAGGCGTCTTTGTGCGGCGCCGGCGGCAACGGCCGCACGCTGGCGGCGATCACGCTGGCGCGCAGTGCGGCGCAGCGGCGTTGCTCGGCGGCGCTGGCGTCCTCGCTGAGGAAGGCGAAGGGCTCGACCGAGGCCAGGCCGCGTGCGACCGCGTCGCGGACCTGGCCGGCGAGGGCGTCGAGATCGCGCCAGTCGCACAGCTTGCGCCGCCATGCCAGCAAATAGGCCGCCAGCTGCGGTTCGCGCGGCGCGAGGGCATAGGCATGGGTATAGGCTTCGAGCGCGCCCTCGGCATCGCCGACGTCCTCGAGCGCATGCGCCAGCCACACCGCGATGCCCGGATGCTGCGGCGCGTTGCGCGCGGCGGCGCGCAGGCTGGTCACGGCGTCGTCGCGGCGGCCCTGCATCCACTGCGCCCGGCCCAGCCGCGCGAGCGCCTCGGGATGCCCCGGACGCAGGCCCAGGGCGCGCCGCGCCGCCGCTTCGCCGCCGCGCGCATCGCCGGCATCGAGTTCGTGCTCGGCCAGCATGATCCAGGCCATGGCGTCGCCGGGATTGCGCTGCAGCGCGTGGCGCAGCGCCGGGCGCGGGTCGTTCATGGCGCGAGTGCCTTGATCGCAGCGGATAGGCCGGGTGTCGGCATGCAAGCGTGGCCCATGGTGCGGTCAGGCCGCATCGAGCGGCAGGTGATAGCGCAGGGTGCCGTCGTAGCGCTGCCAGCCCACCCGGTCGTACAGCGCCTGGGCACTGAGGTTGTCGTGGTCGGTTTCCAATTCCAGCCGCGCCGCGCCGTCGGCGCGGGCGAAGCCGGTGGCGGCGTCGAGCAGGGCCTGGGCGACGCCGCGCCGGCGCGAGGCCGGATCGACGAACAGATCGTTGAGCACCCAGACCCGCGCGGCGCGCACCGAGGAGAAGGTCGGGTACAACTGGGTGAAGCCGGCGCCATCGGCGCCGTCGAGCGTCGCGAGCAGCACGACCGAGTCGCCGCGGCCGAGGCGCTCGCCGATGAAGGCACGCGAGACGCTTTCGTCGTGGCGCTGTGTGTAGAAGTGCCGGTAATGATCGAACAGCCGGGCCAGCAGATCGAGATCGTCGAGAGTTGCGCGGCGAACTGAGAGGCTCATGGCGGGCGATCCGGCGGGAGAGGTCGGATTATGGCCGTTGGACGCGCGCGGCGTCATGACGGCGTGGCGCGACTTCGACGAATCGCGCAGCGGCGCACAAGGCGCGGGCGTGGCGCAGGCTTTGGCTCAGCTCGTCGGCGCTATATGGCTCCATTCGGCGCGGCGGCCTGCGCGGCGGAGTGGGGCTTCGGTTTGAGAACGGCTGCAGAGCGGGCTCTCGCCTGGCCCTCTCCCGCGAGCGGGCCTCAGCCCGCCGACAAGCGCGCCAGTTCGTCGGCCTGGTGCTCGTGGATCAGCCGCCCGATCAAGCCGTCCAGATCGCCGGCGACGATGTTGGGCAGGTCGTACAGGGTCAGGCCTTCGACCCGGTGGTCGGTGATGCGGCCCTGCGGGAAGTTGTAGGTGCGGATGCGCTGGCTGCGGTCGCCGCTGCCGACCTGCAGGCGCCGGTCCTGGGCCTGCGCGGCCGCGGCCTTCGCCGCCGCGGCGTCGGCGAGCATCGCCTGCAGGCGCTTGAGCGCCTTGTCGCGATTCGCGTGCTGGCTGCGCTCGGTCTGGTTCTCCACCACCACGCCGCTCGGAATGTGGGTGATGCGGATCGCCGACTCGGTCTTGTTGACGTGCTGTCCGCCCGCGCCCGAGGAGCGGAAGGTGTCGACTTTCAGGTCGGCCGGATTGATCTCGATCGGTTCGCCTTCCGGCTCGACCGCGATGATCGCCACGGTCGCCGCCGAGGTGTGGATGCGGCCCTGCGATTCGGTTTCGGGCACGCGCTGGACGCGGTGGGTGCCGGATTCGAACTTGAGCTTCGAGTACGCGCCGCGGCCTTCGACGCGGGCGATGATTTCCTTGTAGCCGCCGTGCTCGCCGGGATTGGACGACTCGACCTCGACCTTCCAGCCCTGGCGCTCGGCGTAGCGCGCATACATGCGGAACAGGTCGCCGGCGAAGATCGCCGCTTCGTCGCCGCCGGTGCCGGCGCGCACTTCCAGGTACAGGTCGCCTTCGTCGCGCGCGTCCTTCGGAATCAGATGAGCCAGCAGTTCGACGTCGAGCTGCTCCAGGCGCGCCTGCGCCGCGGCGATTTCCTCGTCGGCCAGTTCGCGCAGCTCCGGATCGTTGCGCATCGCCTCGGCGGCGGCGAGGTCGGCCTTGGCCCGCGCTTCCTCGGCCAGCGCCACGGCGACCGGTTCGAGCTGGGCGAATTCGCGCGAAAGCTTGCGGAACCGGTCGTTGTCGCCGATCACGCCGGGGTCGGCGAGCAGGCGCTCGAGTTCTTCGCGGCGTTCGGCGAGGGCTTCGAGCTTGCGGCGTAGGGTAGGCGACATTCGGGCGGGGCTCGGGACTGGGGGGCGGGACTCGTAACGGCAACAGCGAAGCAGGGCGCTCGTGGCGCGTCGCTAACGGTCGTCGTTCGATTCCGTATCGCCGGCCCCGGTTTTGCCGGCCCTGGCTTCGGGCCCCGAGTCCCCGATCCCGAGTCCGGCTGCCGGAAACAACTTGTCCGCGGCCCGCGCCAGCTCCGGGTTGCCGGTCAGCGCGGCTTCGCGCAGGGCCACGGTCGGGGCGTGCAGCAGGCGGTTGGTCAGCGTGTGGGCGAGGAAGTTCAGCACCTCGGCCGGGTCCTGGCCGGCGCCCAGCTGCTGGCGCGCCTTCGCCAGCACTTCCTCGCGCGCGGCGTCGCCGTGGTCGCGCAGGCGCTTGATCGGGGCGGTGCGCGTGCTCGCGGCCAGGGTCTCGACGAAGCGGGCGACCTGCAGCTCGACGATGGCCTCGGCTTCGGTGGCGGCTTCGCGGCGGCTGCGGCGGTTGTCTTCGATCGCGCGTTCCAGGTCGTCGACGGTGTACAGGAACACGTCCTTGAGCTCGGCCACGTCGGCGGCGATGTCGCGCGGCACGGCCAGGTCGAGCAGCAGCATCGGCCGGTGCTTGCGGGTGGCGAGCGCGGCGGCGACCTGGGCGCGGTGCAGGATCGGTTCGCGGCTCGCGGTCGCCGACAGCACGATGTCGGCTTCGCCCAGGTGGCGTTCGAGCTCGCTCAGCGGCAGCGCCACGCCGCCGTGGCGGGTGGCGAGGTCCTGGGCGTGGGCGAGAGTGCGGTTGGCGATCAGCAGGCGCCTGGCCTTGGCCTGGACCAGATGCCGCGCGGCCAGTTCGACGGTTTCGCCGGCGCCGACCAGGAGCACGGTCGAGTCTTCCAGGCGCGCGAACGATTCCTGCGCCAGGCGCACCGCGGCCGAGGCGACCGACACCGGGTTGGCGCCGATGCGGGTATCGGTGCGCGCGCGCTTGGCGGTGGAGAAGGCCTGCTGGAACAAGCGGTCGAGCTGGCTGCCCAGGGTGCCGGCGGCGCGCGCGGTCGCCCAGGCGTCCTTGACCTGGCCGAGGATCTGCGGCTCGCCGAGCACCAGCGAGTCGAGCCCGGTCGCGACCCGGAACAGGTGGCGCACGGCGTCGGCATCGCGATGACGATAGAGGTAGGCGTGCAGATCGCCGGCGTCGTCCGGGTGGGTGGCCAGCCAGTCGGCGAGCGCGCGGCCGTCGTCGTCGGCGACCGCGTAAAGCTCGGTGCGGTTGCAGGTCGACAGCAGGGCCACCTCGCGCACCGGGGCGAGCGCGCGCAGGGCGTCGAGCGCGGCGGCGACGGCCTCGCCGGAAAACGCCACGCGCTCGCGCAGGCTGACCGGCGCGGTCTGATGGTTGATGCCTAGGACGAACAGACTCATCGGTGGGCGCGCCTGGATCCCGGGCGGCGGACGCAGTAAACCGCCGTCGCGGCGACGCTGAAAAGTTTCATCTGGCGGCGTGCGTCGCGGGACATCGGTTCAGGTGCTTGCGATAAGCTGCGGGCTGCTGAAGGCCGCCATTCTACCGGCCCACTGGTCCCGACGTGGTTCTCTACGATTCGATTTGCTCGATCGGTCCAATAGATGGCAACGATGAGCGCAGCGAAGGCCCGACCGAGGCCGTGCGCAGCGCCGGCGCCGAGGCCGGTTCGCGCCGGATTCTGCGCGGCGCCGCGCTGGCCCTGGCCCTGAGCGGCTGGCTCGGCGGCGCGGC
>NZ_JBPKJP010000026.1:0-43779 GCF_051217035.1 Lysobacter sp. 1R34A | reverse complement strand
GGCGGCGGCCCTGGCCGGCGCCGATCGCGCCGACGAGGCGGCGATCCCGCGCGCCGACCGGTCCGCGGCGCTGCCGCTGTCGTGGGCCCAGCAGCGGCTGTGGTTCCTCGACCGGCTCGATCCGGCCGCGGGCGCGGCCTATCACATGCCGACCGCGCTGCGCCTCAGCGGCCGGCTCGACCGCGATGCGCTCAAGGCGACCCTCGACCGCATCGTCGTCCGCCACGAAAACCTGCGCACGCGCTTCGTCGAGGTCGACGGCGTCGCCTCGCAGTCGATCGCGCCGGCCGACCGCGGTTTCGACCTGGTCGAGATCGACCTGAGCGGGCTCGACGCCGATGCGCGCGAACGCGCGGTCGCCGAACTCGGCGCCGAGGAAGCGCGCGCTCCGTTCGACCTCGCTGCCGGCCCGCTGATCCGCGGCCGCCTGCTGCGCCTGGCCGAGGCCGAGCACGTGCTGTTGCTGACCCAGCATCACATCGTCTCCGACGGATGGTCGCTGGGCGTGCTGGTCAAGGAAGTGACCGCGCTGTACGCGGCCTTCAGCCAGGGCCAGGACGACCCGCTGCCGCCGCTGCCGATCCAGTACGCCGACTACGCGCAATGGCAACGGCAATGGCTGCAGGGCGAGGCCTTGCGCGAGCAGGTCGAGTTCTGGCGCGGCCATCTGCGAGGCGCGCCGGCCTTGCTGGAACTGCCGGCCGACCGGCCGCGCCCGCCGCTGCAGAGCTATGCCGGCGACCGCGTCGGCCTGAGCCTGCCGCCGGCGCTGACCGCCGCTCTGCGCGAGCTGTCGCAGCGCCACGGCGCGACCTTGTTCATGACCTTGCTCGCAGCCTGGTCCACCTTGCTGTCGCGGTTGAGCGGGCAGGGCGAGGTCGTGGTCGGCAGCCCGGTCGCCAACCGCCAGCGCGCCGAGGTCGAGCCGCTGATCGGCTTCTTCGTCAACACCCTGGCGCTGCGCATCGAGGTCGACGGCCAGGCCAGCGTGGCCGAGCTGCTGGGGCGGGTGCGCGCGACCATGCTCGATGCCTATGCGCACCAGGACCTGCCGTTCGAGCAGGTGGTCGAAGCGGTGCAGCCGGCGCGCAGCCTGAGCTACAGCCCGCTGTTCCAGACCATGTTCGCGTTCAACAACACCCCCGGCGGCGGCACCCTGCAATTGCCGGGGCTGGAACTCGAAAGCATCGGCCGGCCGCCGCACACCGCGCACTTCGACCTTGAGCTCGCCCTGACCGACAGCGGCGACAGTCTGCAAGGCAATCTGTCCTTCGCCACCGACCTGTTCGAGCGCGAAACCATCGAGCGTTACGCCGGCTACTTCGTGCGCCTGCTGGAAGCGATGGTCGCCGACGCCCAGTGCCCGGTCGGCCGCCTGCCTTGGCTGCCGGCGGCCGAGCGGGAACTGGTGCTGGAGCGTTTCAACGACACCGCCTTCGATTACCCGCGCGAGCGCCTGCTGCATCAGCCGTTCGAGGCGCAGGTGCGCTCGACGCCGGACGCGACCGCGCTGGTCTGCGGCGACGAGCGGCTGAGCTACGCCGAACTCAACCGCCGCGCCAATCGCATCGCCCATCGCCTGCTCGCGCTCGGCGTGCGCGCCGACGACCGCGTGGCGATCTGCCTGGAACGCGGCCCGGCCCTGGTCGCCGGCGTGCTCGGCATCCTCAAGGCCGGCGCCGCCTACGTGCCGCTGGACCCGAATTACCCGCCGGACCGGCTCGCCTACATGCTCGCCGACAGCGCGCCGATGGCGTTGTTGAGTCAGCAATCGTTGAGGGGCTTGCTGGGCGAGGCGAGCGTGCCGGTGCTCATGGCCGACGACGCGGCCCTGAATGGTCAGCCCGAGCACGACCCGGTCGTCGATGGCGTGACCGCGTGCCACTTGGCCTACGTGATCTACACCTCCGGCTCGACCGGCCAGCCCAAGGGCGTGGCGATCGAGCACGCCAACGCGGCCAACTTCATCGCCTGGGCGAATGCCAACTTCAGCCGCGAACAGCTCTCAAACACGCTGTTCTCGACCTCGATCAACTTCGACCTGGCGGTGTACGAGCTGTTCGCGCCGCTCAGCGTCGGCGCGCAGATCACCCTGGTGCGCGACGTGCTCGCGACCGATGCCGCGAGCCCGCTGAGCCTGATCAACACCGTGCCTTCGGGCATCAACGCCTTGCTGCAGAGCGGCGGGGTGCCGGCGAGCACGCGCACGGTCAACCTGGCCGGCGAGCCGCTCAAGCGCGCGCTGGTCGAGCAGTTGTTCGCCCAAACTGAGGTGACCACGGTCGCCAACCTGTACGGCCCGACCGAAACCACGACGTATTCGACCTGGGTGGCGATGGATCGCAACGGCGGCTTCGCCTCGCACATCGGCAAGCCGGTCGCGAACACCCGCATCTACATCGTCGATGCGCACCTGCAGCCGGTGCCGGTCGGCGTGGTCGGCGAGCTGTACATCGGCGGCGAAGGCGTGGCGCGCGGGTACCTGCATCGTCCGGAGCTGACCGCCGAGCGTTTCGTGCGCGATCCCTTCGTCGCCGACGAAACCGCGCGCATGTACAAGACCGGCGACCTCGGCCGCTGGCGCGCCGACGGCACGATCGAATACCTGGGGCGCAACGACTTCCAGGTGAAGATCCGCGGTTTCCGCATCGAGCTCGGCGAGATCGAGTCCAGGCTGGCGGCCTGCGAGGGCGTGCGCGAAGCGGTGGTGGTGGCGCGCGAAGGCGAGGGCGGCGACAAGCGGCTGATCGCCTATGTGGTGCCGGACGATGGCGTCGCGCTGTCGGCCGCGAGTCTGCGCGAGCAGCTGTCGCGCAGCCTGGCCGAGTTCATGCTGCCGAGCGCGTTCGTGACCCTGGACGCGCTGCCGCTGACCCCGAACGGCAAGCTCGACCGCAAGGCCTTGCCGGCGCCGGGCGACGAGGCGGTGATCCGCCGCGAATTCGAGGCGCCGCAGGGCGATACCGAAACCGCGCTCGCCGCGATCTGGTGCGAGCTGCTGGGCCTGGAACGGGTCGGCCGCCACGACCGGTTCTTCGAGCTGGGCGGCCATTCGCTGTTGGCGTTGCAACTGGTCACCCGTCTGCGTTCGACCCTGGGCCTGGAATTCGCCCTGCGCGAAGTGTTCGCGCAGCCGAGCCTCGAAGGCATGGCGCGGGCGCTGGAGCGTGGCGGCCGCGCCGCCGGGGCGCTGGCGCCGATCGCGCCGGCCGACCGCAACGGGCCGTTGCCGCTGTCGTGGGCGCAGCAACGCCTGTGGTTCCTGGATCAACTCGATCCGGCCGCCGGCGCCGCCTATCACATGCCGGCGGCGCTGCGCTTGAGCGGCAAGCTCGATCGCGATGCGCTCAAGGCCGCGCTCGACCGGGTCGTCGCGCGCCACGAAAGCCTGCGCACCTGTTTCGCCGAGGCCGATGGCGAGCCGGTGCAGCTGATCGCCGCCGCCGATGCCGGCTTTTCCTTGGTCGAACACGATCTGCGCGAACTCGACGCGCCCGCGCGCGAGCAGGCCTTGGCCCGTCTCGGCCTGGAGGAGGCGCGCGCGCCGTTCGACCTCGCGCGCGGCCCGCTGATCCGCGGCCGGCTGCTGCGGCTGCGCGACGACGAGCACGTGTTGCTGGTCACCCAGCACCATATCGTTTCCGACGGCTGGTCGATCGGCGTCCTGGTGCGCGAAGTCGCGGCGCTGTATGCCGCGTTCCACGACCGCCGCGCCGACCCGCTGCCTCCGTTGCCGATCCAGTACGCCGACTATGCGCGGTGGCAACGCGAGTGGCTGCAGGGCGAGACCTTGCGCCAGCAGGTCGAGTTCTGGCGCGGCCATCTGCGAGGCGCGCCGGCCTTGCTGGAACTGCCGAGCGACCGGCCGCGCCCGCCGCTGCAGAGCTATGCGGGCGACCGCGTCGAGCTGCGGCTGTCGGCGCAGGCCTCGGCGGGCTTGCGCGCCTTGTCGCAGCGTCATGGCACGACCGTGTTCATGACCTTGCTGGCCGGTTGGGCGAGCCTGCTGTCGCGCCTGAGCGGACAGGACCAGGTGGTGATCGGCACTCCGGTCGCCAACCGCCAGCGCGCCGAGATCGAACCGCTGATCGGTTTCTTCGTCAACACCCTGGCGCTGCGCATCGAGGTCGACGGCCAGGCCAGCGTGGCCGAGCTGCTGGATCGGGTGCGCGCGACCACGCTCGATGCCTATGCGCACCAGGACCTGCCGTTCGAGCAGGTGGTCGAAGCGGTGCAGCCGGCGCGCAGCCTGAGCTACAGCCCGCTGTTCCAGACCATGTTCGCGTTCAACAACACCCCCGGCGGCGGCGCCCTGGCCTTGCCGGGACTGGCGCTGGAGGCGATCGACAGCCCGCTGACGACGACCCAGTTCGATTTGTCTCTAGCGCTCGCGGACGGTGCGGACGGCATCGCCGGCAGTCTGGCCTATGCCACCGCCTTGTTCGATCGCGCCACCGCCGAGCGCTATGCCGCCTGCCTGGTGTCGCTGCTCGAGGCGATGGCCGCCGACGACCGCTGCCGTATCGCCGCGCTGCCCTTGCTCGACGCACTCCAGCGCCGGCAGCTGCACGGCTTCAACGACACCGCGGCGCCGTTCGACCTGCCGGAGTCGATCCATCGCGGCTTCGAACTGCAGGTGCGGCGCACCCCCGAGGCCGAAGCCCTGGTCTGCGGCGAACGCCGGCTGAGCTACGCCGAACTCAATCGCCGCGCCAACCGCGTCGCCCATCGCCTGATCGCAATGGGCGTGCGCGCCGACGATCGCGTCGCGATCCGGGTCGAACGCGAGCTCGACACCATCGTCGGCGTGCTCGGCATCCTCAAGGCCGGCGCCGGCTACGTGCCGCTGGACCCGGCCTATCCGCAGGAGCGCCTGGACTACATGCTCGACGACAGTGCGCCGGTCGCCCTGCTGGGCGCTGGCACCACGCTGTCGGCGGCTGCGCTGCCGACCATCGCGCTCGACGATCCGGCCCTGGCCGCGCAGCCCGAACACGACCCCGAGCGGGCCGGCATCGGCCCGCGGCAGCTGGCCTATGCGATCTACACTTCAGGTTCGACCGGACGGCCCAAGGGGGTGATGGTCGAGCACCGCAACGTGCTCAATCTGTGGGCCGCGCTCGAACGCGAGGCCTTCCTCCATTGCACCGCCGATGCGCGGGTCGCGCTCAATGCCGGCCTGTCCTTCGATGCCTCGCTGCAAGCGCTGAGCCAGTTGCTGTCGGGCCGCAGCGTGGTGCTGGTGCCGGCCGAGGTCCGCGCCGACGGCGAGGCCATGCTCGTTTTCCTGGTCCGCGAACGCATCGAGGCCTTCGACTGCACCCCGGCGCAGTTCGAGTTGATGATCGAACACGGCCTGCTGCGCCGCGGCGATGGCGACCTGCGCATGGTGCTGATCGGCGGCGAAGCGCTGTCCCCGCGCGCCTGGGCCGCGGCCGCGGCTTCGTCGCTGCACTGCTTCAACGTCTACGGTCCGACCGAATGCACCGTCGACGCGACCCTGGCGCCGATCCGCGCCGGCCTGGCGCCGCATATCGGCCGGCCTCTCGCCAATACCCGCGTCTATATCCTCGACGGCGAACGCCAGCCGGTGCCGGTCGGCGTGGCCGGCGAGCTGTACATCGGCGGCGCCGGCGTGGCGCGCGGCTATCTGCATCGTCCGGAGCTGACCGCGGAACGTTTCCTCGACGATCCTTTCGGCGACCGGGCCGGTGCGCGCATGTACCGCAGCGGCGACCTCGGCCGCTGGCGCGAGGACGGCCGCATCGAGTACCTGGGCCGCAACGATTTCCAGGTCAAGATCCGCGGCCACCGCATCGAACTGGGCGAGATCGAGGCCCGCCTGGGCGAATGCGAGGGCGTGCGCGAGGCGGTGGTGGTCGCGCGCGAAGACCAGCCCGGCGATCGGCGCCTGGTGGCCTATCTGCTCGCGCACGCAGGCGCCGCCCCGGGCGCGGCCGAACTGCGCGAACGACTGGCGCGCTCGCTCGCCGAGCACATGCTGCCGGCTGCCTTCGTGGTCCTGCCGGTCTGGCCGCTGACCGCGAACGGCAAGCTCGATCGCGCTGCCCTGCCGGCGCCGGACGGTGCGGCGCGGGCGCAGCGCGAATACGCCGCGCCGCAGGGCGCGACCGAGCAGGCCATCGCCGCGATCTGGTGCGAACTGCTGGGTTTGGAGCGGGTCGGCCGCCACGACCGCTTCTTCGAACTCGGCGGCCATTCGCTGCTGGCGATCCGGGTAGTGCATGCACTGCGCGCGCGTCTCGGCGTGGCCGTGCCGCTGTCGGCGACCTTCTCGGCGCCGACCGTGGCGGCGCTGGCGGCGGCGATCGGGGACGCGGCGGCGCAACCGGCGTCGCTGTGCGTGCCGCTGCAGATGGCAGCGGCGGGCCGGCCGCTGTTCTGCGTGCATCCGGTCGGCGGCCAGGTGTCGTTCTATGCCGCGCTGGCCGCGCGGTTGGCCGCGCTGGGTCCGGTCTACGGCCTGCAATCGCCGGAAGCCGCCGGCCTGCCGCAACGCCCGGCCTCGTTGCAGGCGTTGGCGCAGATGCAGGTCGAAGCGATCCGCAGCCGCCAGCCGCAGGGCCCTTACCGCCTGCTCGGCTGGTCGAGCGGCGGCGTCCTCGCGGCGACGATCGCGCAACGGTTGATCGCCGCCGGCGAGCGGGTCGAGTATCTCGGCCTGCTCGACACTCACCTGCCGATCGCCGGCCTCGACAAGGACCCGATGCGCGCGGCCGAGGTCGCCCTGCGCGCGGAGCTGCAAAGCCGCGGCCTGGCCTGGCCGGTATCGGTCGCGTTCGACGGGCTGGCCATCGAGGTGCTGTCGGCGCAGACCTTCGAGCAGGCCGAACCGCTGCTGCAGCGCCTGGGCTGGCGCGACGCCGATCCGGTGGCCTTCGCCCATCTGCAGGCGCAATGGCCGGTGACGCGCGCACATCTGCAACTGCTGTCGGACTACACCGCCAGCCGTGTCGATGCGCCGGTGCAGGCCTTCGGTGCCGATTCGTCGACCCGCGTCGCCGAGGGCATCGAGGTCATCGGCGGCAGCGCCGCCGCGGTCGCGGTCGACGCTGGACACTACGCCATGCTCGCCGAGCCGCACGCGCAGACCATCGCCGCGGCCGTCGCCGACTTCCTTGCCCATCCCCCGTCCACGCGCGTGTCCCGCGACAGCGCCGATGCCGCGTGCGCCCTTGCCGAGACCCTGACATGAGCTCGTCGCTGTCCTTGCAGACCACGCCGTGGTTGATCCGCACGCCGTCCTCGACCCGGCGCCTGCGGCTGTTCTGCTTTTCCTACGCCGGCGGCAACGCCTTCAACTTCTTCCGCTGGCAGGAGGCGGTCGACCCGGCCGTGGAAATCTGCGCGGTGCAGTTGCCGGGGCGCAGCGCGCGCATCGCCGAGGAGCCGATCGCGTCCCTGCCGGCCTTGCTGCAGGCGGTAGCGCCGGTGATCTCGCGCATGGACGACTTGCCGTGCGCGTTCTTCGGCCACAGCGTCGGCGCTCTGGTCGCGTTCGAGTTGAGCCGCTACCTGCGTCTGCACGGCCTGAGCGCGCCGAACCATTTGTTCATGTCCGGCTGCCACGCGCCGCAGTTCCGCAGCCCGACCCGGCAACTGCACACTTTGTCCGACGAGCAGTTCACCGAGGTGCTCCGCGAATACGAGGGCACGCCGCCGGAAGTGCTGGAAAGCCGCGAGCTGATGGAGCTGCTGCTGCCGGCGATCCGCGCGGACTTTGCCATCGCCGAGAACTACCGCTATCGCCACGGCCCGCTGTTGTCGATGCCGATCAGCGTGTTCGCCGGGCGCGACGATCTCAACAAGGGGCCCGGCCAGGTCGAGGGCTGGCAGAAGGAAACCTCCGGCGCCTGCCGGGTGAGCTGGTTCGACGGCGGCCACTTCTTCGTCAACAGCCAGCGCGCGGCGGTGCTGGAGCGGCTCAACGCCGAACTGACCGCAAGTCTGTGCGTGTAGCCGCGCCGGCATCGCGCCGGACGCGACCGCATCCACGCAGTATTTCGAACGCTACGGATTTCAAGAACGACAGGGACCTGCCATGAACGTCAACGCGCTGTTCAACTCCGACCACCATCCGATCGTGATCACCCCCGCCGGCGATGCCAGCCAGGCGGCGTTGCACGATTACCTCGTTCACAACCGCGAGCAGGTCCAGGCCTGGTTGCTCCGGCACGGCGGCATTCTGCTGCGCGGGTTCCAGCTCGACGGCGCCGAGGATTTCCGCGTCTGTTCCGAGCGTCTCGGCGCGCAGGCTTTCGACTATATCGGCGGCAATTCGCCGCGCAGCCGCGTCGCCGCCGACGTCTACACCTCGACCGAATATCCGGCCAGCGAAGTCATCAGCCTGCACAACGAGATGTCCTATCTGCCGCGCTGGCCGCGCCGTCTGTTCTTCCACAGCGTGATCCCGGCCGCCTCGGGCGGGCAGACCTCGCTGGCCAACAGCGAAGACGTGCTGCGCGCGGTGCCCGAGGAGATCGTGCGCAAGCTGCGCGAGCGCGGCATCAACTATGTGCGCAATTTTCAGTCGAGCATTCCGCTCGGCAAGAACTGGCAGACCACCTACCAGACCCAGGACCGCGCCGAGGTCGAGAGCATCGCCGCCGAGCAGGGCTCGACCTGCCGCTGGCAGGCCGACGGCGTGCTGCGCGTGACCACCCGCTGCGAGGCCTTCGTCACCCACCCCCAGACCGGCCAGGAAGTGTGGTTCAACCAGGCCGAACAATGGCACCCCTCGGCGCTGAACCCGCAACTGCGCGGCATGTACGAGCAGATGGTCGGCAAGGGCAACCTGCCGCACGAGTGCGAGTACGGCGACGGCGAGCCGATGGAAGAGGAGGCGCTGGCCGAGGTCCGCCGCGCGCTCGACGCCAGCAAGCTGCTGTTCGACTGGCAGCGCGGCGACCTGCTGATGATCGACAACATCCTGATGATGCACGGCCGCGAATCGTTCAAGGGAGAACGCAAGACGCTCGCCTATCTGTCCGAGACCTGATCCGGACGCGACGCGCCACGCACTCCTCCAGCCACTTGGACACCACATGACTGCAGATTTTCCCGCCTCGCGACTGCGCGCCGGTTCGGTGCTGATGCTGACCCTGATGGTCAGCGCGCCGGCCTGCGCCTCGATCGTGATCGACGGCAAGCTCGACGAGACCGAATGGGAACAGGCCAAGCGCTACGACGACTTCAAGGTCACCGAGCCGTATCGCCTGACCGCGCCCGACGGCGGCAGCGGCACGCAGGCGCGCCTGCTGTCGACGCCGGACGGCATCGTCGTCGCCTTCGTGCTCGAACAGGCGCCGGCGTTCGCGCGGGTCAAGCCGCGTCTGGAGCGCGACCAGGAGGACGTCATCGACGGCGTCAACTTCATGGTCGACTTCGACGGCGACGGCCGCACCGCCTACACCTTCAGCGTCGGCCTGTCGGGCTCGATCATGGACGGCGTGGTGACCAACGAGAACGTGCCCAACTACGACTGGGACACCGACTGGAGCTGGGCGGTCGAGGAGACCGAAAGCGGCTGGCAGGTCGAAATGCTGATCCCGTGGACGGTGGCGCCGATGCGCGGCACGGATTCGCCCAGCCGCAACGTCGCGGTGTATTTCAGCCGCGTGCTCGGCGGCAACGGCGAGCGCCAGTCCTACCCGGCAGTGTCGATCGAGCGCGGCCGCTTCGTCTCGGGCTTCGAGCGCCTGGAGATTCCGCAGTACCGCAAGGCCCTGCTGCACTTCTGGCCTTACGTCACCGCCAACCACGACCTGATCAGCGGCCGGACCAAGTACAACGGCGGCGTCGACCTGTTCTGGAAGCCGTCGCCGCGCTTCCAGCTCAGCGCGACGGTGAACCCCGACTTCGGCCAGGTCGAGTCCGACGACCTGGTCATCAACTTCGACGCGGTCGAGACCTTCTTCAGCGACCGGCGCCCGTTCTTCACCGAGAACCAGGGCATCTTCGACCTCGGTACGCCCGACCTGGGCCGGCTGATCCACACCCGGCGTATCGGCGGCGATGCCGACGACGGCAGCGGCGCCAGCGACATCGATGCCGCGCTCAAGCTCAACGGCTCGCTGGGCCGGCTCAGCTACGGCGTGCTGGCGGCGACCGAGGACGGCGAGGCCGGCCGCGATTTCTATGCCGCGCGCCTGCTGTTCCCGGTGCACGACACGCTCAGCATCGGCTGGCTCGGCACCGACACCGAACGCCCGTTCCTGGACCGCAGCGCGCAGGTGCAGGCGGTCGACATGAGCTGGCGCCCGAGCGATGCGCTGGTGATCAACAGCCAGGTGCTCGGCAGCTTCATCGACCAGCGCGGCCGCAGCATCAACGACAGCGGCGCCTGGATGCGGATCAACTGGACGCCGTCGGAAAGCTGGCGCTATCGCCTGGAAGCCAACCACTTCGGCAACCGCCTCGACTTCAACGACCTGGGCTACCAGCGCCGCGCCAGTCTCAACGAGGTCAAGCTCGCCGCCGACTATGTCCACCGGGTCAAGGACGAGGACGCCGACCTGCGCAGCGTACGCTGGTTCGCCGACCTGCAGGCGCGCAGCAACGACCGCGGCGACCGTCTGCCGACGACCCTGGCGATCGTCAACAACTACAACTACCGCAGCGGCAACCGCCTGAATTTCAACGTCAGCCTGATCAGCTCCGGCTGGGACGACCTGATTTCGCGCGGTAACGGTTTGTGGAAGCGTTCGCGGCGCTATCGCTCCGAAGCCGAGTTCGTCAGCCGCCGCTACGGCGACTGGACCTTTGGGGCCGCGCTGTCGATGCTGCCGCAGGGGCTGTCGGGCAAGGCCACGCCGGAGCTCGAGCTGAGCGCGGTCTGGTATCCGAACGATGAGTTCAACGCCCAACTGATCTTCAGTCCCGACCGCGGCAGCGACTGGCTGATCTGGGAAGACGGGCGCAACTTCGGCCGCTATTCGCGGCGCGGCGACTACGCCAGCCTCAACCTGAGCTGGTTCCCGGGCCTGCACCACGAAGTGCGGCTGAAGACCGAGTGGGCCTCGGTACGCGCCGACGGCGGCCAGGGCTACCTGCTGCAGCCGAACGGGCAGATGCGCGCGAGCGGGCAGGCGAGGGCGGATTTCGACGTCAACAACTTCGGCCTGCAACTGCGCTATCGCTACCTGCTCGGCCCGCAGTCGGACATCTTCGTGGCCTATTCGCGCGGCGGCTCGACCTTCCTCGAACGCGACCCGCTCGGCACCTACGACCAGTTCACCGACGCGCTGGAACTACGCGATTCCGACCAACTGCTGGCCAAGATCCGTTATCGGTTTTGAATCCGCCAGCGGTTCTGGAGCCGCACCACCCTCGTCATGCGTCGCGACTAGCGGCGCAACGTTACACAGGAGTACTGCAATGCATGCTTTCACAGAAACCGCGCTGTTCGCCGAAGGCCGCGCGCCGCGCGTATTCGAACCGGGCGCGGGCGAGCGCGACCTGGCCGCGTTCGTCGCGGCCCGCCGCGACCTGATCGAGGAGCGCCTGCTCGAACACGGCGCCTTGCTGTTCCGCGGCTTCGAGGTCGCCAGCGTCGCCGACTTCGAGGGCTTCGGCGAAGCGGTGTCGCCGCGCGCGCTCGACTACACCTACCGTTCCACGCCACGCAGTTCGGTCGGCAAGGGCGTGTTCACCGCCACCGAATACCCGCCCGACCAGGAAATCGCCCTGCATTGCGAAAACGCCTACCAGCGCGACTGGCCGCTGAAGGTCGCGTTCTGCTGCCTGGTCGCGCCGCAGAGCGGCGGCGAGACTCCGATCGCCGACATGCGCCGGGTCGCCGCCGCGATCGGCGAGGAACGCATGGACCGTTTCGAGGCGCGCGGCGTGCGCTACGTGCGCCATTACCGGCCCTACGTCGATATTCCCTGGGAAACCGTGTTCCAGACATCGGACCGCGGCGAGGTCGCGCGCTTCTGCGAGGCCAACGGCATCGTCCACGAATGGCTGGACGCGCAGACCCTGCGCACCGCCCAGACCAACCACGGCACGGCGCGGCATCCGCTGACCGGCGAGCGGGTGTTCTTCAATCAGGCGCATCTGTTTCACGTCAGCAACCTCGGCGCCGAAGTCGCGGCCTCGCTGCTCAACATGTTCGGCGCCGACCGCTTGCCGCGCCACGCTTATTACGGCGACGGCGGCGAGATCGCGGCCGAGGATCTGCAGGCGGTGCGCGAGGCCTTCGCCGGGGCTTCGATCCGGTTCCCCTGGCAGGTCGGCGACGTGATGCTGCTCGACAACATGCAGATGGCGCACGGGCGCAAGCCCTTCAGCGGCGCGCGCAAGATCGTCGCGAGCCTGCTGGATGCGTACTCCGAGCGCGCTTCGAGCGAGCCGGTGCCGGCCGCGGCGACGGCTTGAGGGCGCGGTGCCGCTTGCGGCACCGGCCGGGACTGCGCCACGCGATGCGGTTCGCGGCGAGTTTTGATGGAGACAGCGGCGCTTCCGGCCAGGGCCGGGAGCAAGCGGCTTACTTGAGCGGGTAGGAGGAATAGACCACCGCGTTGATCTTCCAACCCTGTTCGGTCTTGACCAATTGCCAGGCCTCCTGGCCCTTGCCGGTGATGCGTTCGTCTTCGAGGAAGACGAAGTCGAAATGCACGCTGGCGATGGCGCCGTCGGTTTCGATCTTGACGTTCGAGAACTTCTCCTCGAAACGTTCCTTGCCCTGGCTCATCTGCTCGGCGAACTCGACGTAGGTGCCGGGCTCGAGTTTCTTCAGCTTGGGGTTTTTGGCCCTGCGCTGGCGGAATTCCTCGTCGGAGGACACCAGGATCCAGGAATTGTGTTCGGCCAGGAACAGACTCTTCAGGGTGGCCGAGTCCTTGGCGATGATCGCGGCCTTGAAGGTCTCGACGACGGCTTCGATCTCGCGCCGGGCCTGCGCGCGCCGGTCCTGCTCGTGCCGGTCGGTGCCCTGAGGGACCGAGGTTTGCAGTGCCGCGCCCGGCGCGGTCTGCGCCGGGGCGTGCAGGGACAACGCCAGCAAGGCGAGGGCGCAAAGATTCGGGATCGACTTCATGAGGGACTCCATTCGCTGAGGGACGCCGCCGCGGGGGCTGCGCGAAATATCCGGACCGCCGGCCGGCGGCCCGCCCATCATGCCCCAGCGCCGTCGCGGCGGCGCCGACCCAGTTCGCGTAACCGGCAGGCGGCTTTACACTGCCGCCATGCATCAAGACTCGCTGTTCGCGGCCCCGGCCGCCTCGTCCGACGTCCACCGATTGTTCTTCGCCCTGTTGCCCGACGCGGCGACCCAGGCGTGCATCGCCGCGGCCGCCGCGGTCCTGCATCGCGAGCACGACGCCGGCGGGCGCCTGATCGGCGCGCACCGCTATCACCTGACCTTGCAGTTCCTCGGCGACGCCTTCGAATTCCAGGCCGAGCGCGCGGCGCGCGCGCAGGCCGCCGCCGGCAGCCTGGCCCTGCCGGCGTTCGATCTGCGGCTCGACCGCGCCGGCAGTTTCCGCAACAAGTCGATTCCCTGGTGGCTCGGCTGCGAGCACACGCCGGAAGCCCTGGACGGCCTATTCCAACGGCTCGGCGTGGCCCTGGCCAAGGAAGGCGTGCGGGTCGAGTCCGGGCGCGCGCTGGTGCCGCACGTGACCATCGTCCGCGACGCCGTGCGTCCCCTGCATCCGCCGCTCGCCATCGACGCGATCGACTGGCGCGTCGATGCCTTCGCCCTGATCCACAGCCAGCTCGGTTCGCGCAATGCCTACGATGTGCTGGGTCGGTGGGGGCTGGGGACGGGGAGCGAGGGGGCAGGAGTGAGGAGTGAGTAACGAGTAACTAGTAACGAGTAACTAGTCGCTCGTTCCTCGTTACTCGTTTCTAGTTCCTGGTTCCTAGCGGCGGAAATCCACCGCAAAAGCGATCAGCGTCCCGGGGATGCGCGTCTTGCCGGCGGGGCAGTCGGCGTCCAGAGGTACCTGCGCGCGTTCGCCGCTGCTGCGGTCGACGCAGACTTCGAACTGTTCGCCGGCGCCGCTCTGGGTCACGCTGTAGTCGTTGTCGCTGCCGATCAGCACCAGGTGCTTGCCGTTGCGCAGGCGCGGGCCGATCGCCAGGCCTTCGAGCTTCTCGGGGATGTCGCGGGCGCCGGCGCTGCGCAGGGCGGCGAGGATGTCGAGTTCGGGGGCCTTGTCGACCGGACGCACGCCGGCGGGCAGGTCGTTGCTGCCGGCCAGCGACTGGGCGGCGACATCGGTCGCGCCGCGCAGGGAAATCCGGTACACGCGCTTGTGCACCGGCGCGGCGGTGACCTCGACGCCGAGACCGCGGTTGTCCCGCTCCAGCACCAGGAAATCGCGGTCGCTCAGGGCGTGGATCGCGCTGAGACCGATGCTGCGGCCCTGATTGGTCGCCGAGAAATCGTCGTCGCCGGACGGGTCGAGCGCGTTCAGGGCGGCGATCGATTCCAGTTGGTAGACGTACTGGGCGCTGGAGCGGCCGCTGCGCAGGTCGAACTCGACGATGCGGACGTTGCGGCTGCGGCGGCCGTCGTTGTTCGCGCCTTCCTGCACCAGCGGGTCTTGCATCACCGCGTAGAGCTTGTCGCCGGACGGGGTGATGGTGAGCCCCTCGAAGCCGCGGTTGTCCTGGCGGCCTGCGACCACGAGTTTGCGGTCGCCGACGTAGTCGAGCTGGCCCTGGGCGTTGCGCGGCTGCAGGTTGGCCGGGATGGCGAAAGCGCGCAGGAAGCGGCCGTTCGGGGCGAATTCGTACAGGCTGGGGCCGTATTCGTCGGCGACGTAGAAGTGGCCGTTGCGGCCGACCGCGAAGCCTTCCGGGTCGAAGCTCAAGCCGAGCCGGGCCGCGTCGCCGTTGAGCAATTGCGGGTTGAGGCCGTTGAAGCTGTCGCCGCGGCGCGCGCTGAACAACACGGTCTTGTCGATGATGGGCTGGCCGATGCGGCCGCTGCGGCGGTCGTAGGGGATGCGCAGGCGCTGAACGCGGGTGGCGTAGTCGATCACGCCGCCGCCGGGGCCGCGGTCGGACAGGGCGTACCAGTAGCCGTCGCGCGGGTTATAGCTCAGGTCGGAATAGAAGCCGAAGCGGTTGAGGTTGGCCTGGTCGGGCGTGCCCGGCGGCAGGCGCACCGCGTCGCGCTGGGTCGCCGGGGTTTCGACGAGGCCGGTCAGCGACCAGTGCGCGGCGGCGGCGGGGGCGGCGAACGCGGTCGCGGCGCAGGCGAGCAACAACGAGGTCAGGGTCGAACGGATCATGCGGGGCTCCGGCAGGGCGGGGGAACCCGCCCACGCTAGTCCCGGTAAATGTCAGTTCGGTGACGCGCGCAAACCGACGATGCGCGGCCGGGTGCGCAGCGTGACCAGCAGGCCGAAGTGGTCGGACGGCCAAATGCCGTCGCGGCTTCGGTTGAGCACGATGCGGGCATCGACCAGTTCGAAGCCGACCGGGTCGTAGAAAACATGGTCGATGCGCTGCGCCGGCAGGTAGGCCGGGTTTAGCGTGGTGTGGGCGGCGATATCGCCGGAGGCCTCGGGGTGGGCCGCACCGTAGGCATCGCGGTAGCGCGCGGCCAACGTCTGCAGTTCCGGCGAGTCGGCCTCGCTATTGAAGTCGCCGGCGACGATCACATAGGCGCCCTGCGCGGTCGCATCGATGAAGTTGAGCAGGCTCGACACCTGCCGGGCGCGGACGGCGCCACCGGTGCGGTCGTTGTGCAGATGGGTGGCGTAAACGTCGATGCGGGTGCCCGGCGAGCCCGGGCGCAGCCGCGCATGGACGGCGGTGCGGTAGTCGTCGAGCGGTTCGAGCTTGCGCATCTGCCGGGTTTCGGCGCGCTTGCGGGTGAGGATGGCGTTGCCGTAGCGGCGTGCCGCAGCGGGCGGGTCGACCGAGACGAACTGCGCCCGATAGCCGAGCGCGGCGGCGAGGTCTTCGGCCTGGTTGCGCAGGCCCTCGCGCTGCAGCACTTCCTGCAAGGCGATCACGTCCGGCTTCAGGCGCGCGATCTCGGCGACGATCATCGCGCGGCGCCTGGGCCAGTCGCCTTTGTCGTGCCACAGGTTGAAGCTGAGCACCGTCACCGTGGTCGCGCGGGTTTCGATGCGCGGGGGTTTTTCGGCGGAGGCGGCCTGCGAGCTTGCGGCGATGCCTGCGAGCAGCAGGACCGCGGTGAACGCGGATGAGAGCGAATGCCGGGACGGCGCGATCATGGCGGAAGGGGAGGTTCGCATGCCTACGCGACGCTCCGGTCGGGACAGGCGTTGAGGATAACGCGGCCTAAGTCCGTGAGTGTAGGAGCGGGGTGAGCCGCGGCCTGGTGCCGGTTGCCGCGCCCTACCGGTTGGGTAGTCGCTTCGGCGGTCGCGGCTTACGCCGCTCCTGCATAAGGACGGGACAGAAGAAACGCGCGGAGCCGCTGGGGCTCCGCGCGTTCAGGGGCGTTACTCCAGTACCTGCCGAGGCTCAGCGCGGCGTTTCTTGGGTGCGTACCACCGGATACTGGTTGTAGCGCGTGTCCCAGGCCGAATGCAGGCGGTAGAAGAACTCCAGGCGCGCCTGCGGGCTCTTGGCGAACGCCGGATCGTTGTTGATCTTCGCCTCGAACTCGGCCTTCAGCTTCGGGTCCTTGGCCAGCATCTCGCGCGCCACTTCCTCGGCGACGTAGTCCTCCATGTATTCCTTGCGCTCGAAGGCGTTGTTGAACTCGCCCCAGGCCGCGAGCGAATCCGGCGCCTGCGGTTCCAGCAGGGCCATCGCCAGGCGCGCCTTGGGCTGGGCGATCGGCACGAACAGCGCGCCGGCGGCCAGGTTCTGGGTTTCCGGTTTCCAGGCGCCGTTGAGGGTGGCGCGCTGGTGGCCTTCGACCGATTGCGGGGCGAACTCGGTCTTGTCGGAACGGAAGGTCTCGACCGGCGCGTCCTTGAGCGCGGCGCCGAGACGGCGATAGTTCACGCCGTGCTGGTCGAGCTTGGCTGCGACCCAGGCGGCATGCGCGGCCGGCACCAGGTAGCCGCCGCGCGGGGCGTCGACGACGCGGCTGGGCTGGATGTCGTACTTGAGCTTTACGTTCCAGACTTCGGGCTTGGTCTCGTCGTAGCGGGTCATCAGCGCGCCGGAGACTTCCGACGGCGTGCGCGTATAGGCATAGCCGCGGAAGGCGACGTCGCGGGTCTTGTCGGTGGCCTTGTAGTCGAGCGCGACCGGCTGGCCGCCGAGCGCCTGCGCGCGCCGGTCGGCGGCGAGCGCTTCGCGGCGCCAGTCGCTGCCGTGGCGCGCGACCAGTTCGAGCACGTCGACGACGGTGTTGCGGGTGATCCGCACGCGGGTCGGGTAGTCCTTCCAGGAATGGGTTTCGACCAGCATGCCCAGGCGATTGCGCAGCGGGATGTAACCGTTGGAGAAACGCGGCGGCGGCACCGCGTCCTCGAAGCCCGAGGCCGGGTTGTCGGATTCGATGAAGGACGGATAGAACGACACCGGCAGCGACCCCTGGCCGGCGAGGCGTTCGATCACGCCGTCGCGCAGGGCCAGGCCGGCCTGGCGCAGCGCCATGTCGCCGGAGTGCACCGGTTCGACCTGGATCGAGACGTCGTGTTCGAACTTGGCGCCGTCGGTGACGTGAAGGTCGATGTAGGCCAGCGGGTCCCAACGCTCGACCAGCTTGAGCATGGCCTGCATTTCCGGCGCGTCGGCCTTCAGATAATCGCGGTTGAGGTTGTAGTTCTGTGCGGTGGTGCGCCAGCCCATTTCCTCGGGACCGCGCTGGTTGGGGCGGTTCCAGCGGCCGAAGCGCTCGTGGCCGTCGATGTTGAACACCGGCACGAACAGCAGCACTTGTCTGTCGAGCACGCCCGCGGCGGCCTCGCCGTCGAGGATCTGGCGCAGGGCGAGAAAGCCCGCGTCCTTGCCGTCGATCTCGCCGGAGTGGATGCCGCCTTGGATCAGGGTCACCGGGAGCGACTTGGCCTGGGCCTGCGCCGGGGTGAAGGCGCCGCTGCGGGTCGCGACCAGCAACTTCATCGGCCGGCCTTCCGGGGTGGTGCCGAAGTCCTCGCAGCGCACCGCATCGGGGTAGCGTTTGGCGAAGGACGCGCACATCGCGATCACTTCGTCGTAGCGGCCGGTCTTGAGGAAGCCGCTGCGTTCGGCGACGGTGGTCAGGGCGTCGTCGGCCGCGACGGCGTGCAGCGGCGTGGCGGCGGCCGCGAGCAGCGCGGCGACCAGGACGGTACGTGAGGCGGTACGTGGCATCGGATCGGTTCTCCCCGGAATCGCTCCGCATGGTAGCGAAGAACCGCACCTGCGGATTGGCCGCGAGCGTCGGTTCGGCGCCTGGGCGGCAAGACTGCTGACAGCCTGCTGTCAGGATCGATGGCCTGGGTTGACGGCGCGGATGGGGCGGGGCAGGCATGCGGTGTGGCGCTGCGGAGGTCGCTGCGAGCGCGGAGCTGATCTTCCCGCGCGTTGAGGTTTGCGCTGCGCCGGACTTGCGCAGCGCGCAGCCTCTTCGTCGAAGGGGCGAGTTTCAGCGGCGGGCCTTTCCAGCGGAGAAGTTTAACGTCGTGGCGTTCAGGAGAGGCGACTAAGCGGCGGCTTTCTGAAGGACGGCTCCACGCGACGGGGACCTATCCTCGACCCCTCCCGCGCCGCTCTCCCCCTTTTCGAAAAGAGAGCTGTGGTTCTGTTTTTGTTTTTGCTTTTGTTCGTAGTTGCTCTTGCTTTGCCCTTCCAGAGGGAACGCCCGCCCACAACCGCGACGCCTCCCCTAGACTGTCGCCCTCATTCCCGGAGTCCTCCGCATGTACGCGCTTTATTACTCGCCCGGTACCGCCAGTCTCGTCGTCCATTGGCTGCTCATCGAGATGGGGATCGAGCACGAGCTGCGGCTGGTCGACATCGATGCGCGCGCGCACAAGAACGCCGAATACCTGGCGCTGAATCCGAACGGGGTGGTGCCGACCCTGATCGTCGACGGCCAGCCGCGCTACGAAGCCGCGGGCCTGGTCCTGTTCCTCGCCGACCGCCATCCGCAGGCCGGCCTGGCCCCGGCGCTCGACGACCCGCAGCGCGCCGAATACAACCAGTGGCTGTTCAACCTCACCAACACCCTGCAAGCGCCGCTGCGGCTGTGGTGGTACCCGTGGGACCTGCAGGCCGACGACGAGGCGGTACGCGCCGGCGCGCAGGCGCGCATCGAGGCCGCCTGCGAGCGCCTCGACGCGCAGCTCGCCCAACAGGGCCCGTATCTGCTCGGCGAGCGCCTGAGCGCGGCCGATTTCTACCTCACCATGCTGATGCGCTGGACCCGCAAGATGCCGCGGCCGGCGCACGACTGGCCGCACCTGGGCGCGTTCGCGCAACGGATGAAGGCGCGGCCCAGCTTCGCCGCGGTGTACGAGCGCGAAGGCCTGACCGAATGGGCCTGAGGCGCGGGGCGGCGGCGCTCGGCCTGTGGCTGGCGCTGTCGGGCTTGCCGGCGGATGCGGCCGGCAAAACGCCGGCTCAAGGCCCAGCAACGGCAGCCGGCAAAACGCCGGCTCAAGGCCCAGTAACGGCAGCCGGCAGAACGCCGGTTCAAGGCTCGGCAACCGCAGGCTCGGCAACCGCGGTGCAGCCGCTGCGCGGTCCGGTCGGCGGGGTCCAGCCGGTCGAGTGGACCGCACGCTGGTGGCGCTGGACGCGCAGCTTCCCCGACAGCCTGCAGCCTTACCTCGATCGCGACGGCAGCCGCTGCGCGATGAACCAGGACGAAGAGGGTCCGGTGTGGTTCCTGGCCGGGACCGACGGCAGCTTCGATGCCGAGCGCCGTTGCCGGATCCCGCTCGGCAAGCACGTCCTGGTGCCGCTGATCAACATGTATTACCACGCGCCGCGCTTCGGCCGATACGCGCACACCTGCGATCAAGTGAAGGCGCAGGTGACGCTCAACAACGATCGCCTGGTCAGCGCGGTCGTCCTGCTGGACGGCCGGCGCCTCGATCGGCAGGGTTCGATGCGCCTGACCACGGCGAAGTGTTTCGACCCCTTCGCCGAGACGGACGCCTCCGGTCCGCCGACCGGTCCCTATCACGCCGCTTCCGACGGCTATTGGCTGTTGTTGCCGCCGCTGTCGCCCGGGCGTCATCGCCTGAGCATCGGCGCCAACTACGGCGGCGATGAGGACGAGGACTTCGGCCGCATGATCCAGAACTTCGAATATGAGCTCGAGGTCGGGGAGCCGGCAGTCTGATCGAGTCGCCTGCTCAAGTTGTCCGACCGGGCCGTCCAAACGGGCCGTCCGATGGGCGGGCGGCCTGAATGGGCCGGCCGTGCCCATGGCGGTCCAGCTGGGCCGGCATCGGCCGTGAGCGGGCAGGCCGGCCGCCGGGGCGATCGGTTAGGCTGTAGGGCTGGACCGCCTGGCCGCCGTCGCGCCCGGGTCCAGCGGGGGCGCCCATCGACCGCCTCCGCGCCCGACCGCCGAGGACCGTAGATGAGCCAAGCCGCCACCGCCCCCGCCACCGCCGATTCGCAGGGCAGGATGCCCCGCCAGATCGGTTTCATCATCGGCAACGAGGCGGCCGAGCGCTTCAGTTTCTACGGCATGCGCAACATCCTGACCTCGTTCCTGGTCGGGACCCTGCTGCTGGCCTCGACCTCCGACCTGGCCGAGCGCGAACACCTCGCCAAGGAGGTGTTCCACAGCTTCATGATCGGCACCTACTTCTTCCCCCTGCTGGGCGGCTGGCTGGCCGACCGCTATTTCGGCAAATACAACACGGTCATCTGGTTCTCGCTGATCTACTGCGCCGGCCACGCCTGCCTGGCGATGTTCGAGCACAGCCAGGCCGGCTTCTATACCGGCCTGTTCCTGATCGCCTTCGGCGCCGGCGGGATAAAACCGCTGGTGGTGTCGTTCTGCGGCGACCAGTTCGACCAGAGCAACAAACACAAGGCCAAGCTGGTCTTCGACGCCTTCTACTGGACGATCAACTTCGGCTCCTTGTTCGCGTCCTTGCTGATGCCGATCTTCCTGCGCGAGTACGGTCCGAGCATCGCCTTCGGCATCCCGGGCGCGCTGATGTTCCTGGCCACCTTCATCTTCTGGCTCGGCCGCAACCGCTACGTGCGGGTGCCGCCGACCCGCGACGCGCCCGATCCGGATTCGTTCTTCAACGTCGCCCGCACCGCGCTGAGCGCCCGCGTGGCCGGACAGGGCAACCCCGGCGCGATCGTCGCCGGCCTCGGCGTGGTCCTGGCGGTCGGCGCGCTGTCGCTGACCGCGGTGCCGGCGATGGGCTTCGTCAAGAGCGCCTGCCTGGCGCTGGGCCTGCTGATCGGCTTCGGCGGCTACGGCGTTTCCCTCCAGCTCGACCGCGCCCGCGGCAAGCATCCCGACGCCGCGGTCGACGGCGTGCGCGCGGTGCTGCGCATCCTGATCGTGTTCGCCTTCGTGACCCCGTTCTGGTCGCTGTTCGACCAGAAGGCCTCGACCTGGGTGCTGCAGGGCCAGAAGATGTTCGTGCCGACCGACCTGTGGTGGTGGCCGAGCTGGCTGATCTCCGGCGAGGGCGGCGCGCGCGCCGCGGCCTCGCAGATGCAGGCGATCAATCCGCTGCTGGTGATGCTGCTGATCCCGTTCAACAACCTGCTGCTGTACCCGGCGCTGCGCCGTATCGGCCTGCACCCGACCCCGTTGCGGCGGATGGGCTTCGGCATCGCCATCTCCGGCCTGTCGTGGATCGTCGCGGCGGTGCTGCAGTTGTATATGGACGCCGGCCACCCCATGTCGCTGGCATGGCAGGTCCTTCCCTACGTGCTGCTGACCCTCGGCGAGGTGCTGGTCTCGGCGACCGCGCTGGAGTTCGCCTACAGCCAGGCCCCGCACGCGATGAAGGGCGTGATCATGGCGCTGTGGTACCTGACCAGCACCTTCGGCAACCTGTGGGTGATGCTGACCAACGCCGCGGTGCGCAACGAAGCGGTCACCACCCATATCGCCGCGACCGGGCTCAGCGAGAACGCCTTCCTGATGTTCTTCTTCGCCGGCTTCGCCTTCGTCGCGGCGGCCGCGTTCGCCTTGTACGCGCGCAGCTACCCGATGCAGGACCACTACCGCCAAGCCGCGTAAGCGGGCCGGCGGCCAGCGCCAAGACCTTTCCGAATCCGCCCGGCTCCGCCGGGCGGTCCGACCTGAGCGGATCCGGCCCGGCCGGACCCGCCGACGAGAACCCGAGCCGATGCTGATCACCCTCATCCTGATCGCCGTGACCGCGCTGGTGACGTGGCAAGCCTTCGAGAAGCGCAGCCTGTACGAGCGCCTGGTGCTGTGGCCGCCGGGGGTGGAGCGTTTCCGCCAGTACGACCGGCTGTTGACCCACGGCTTCGTGCATGCCGACTGGATGCACCTGCTGTTCAACATGATCACCCTGTATTTCTTCGGCGGCGCGGTCGAACGCTTGTTCGGCGAAGTGGTCGGGCCGCTCGGTTACGCGTTCTTCTACTTGTCGGCGATCGTGGTCGCGATCCTGCCGAGCTACCTGCGCCATCGCAAGGACGGCGGCTACGTCAGCCTCGGCGCGTCCGGCGCGGTGTCGGCGGTGCTGTTCGCCTTCGTGCTGGTCAACCCCTGGAGCTGGATCATCGTGTTCGTGATCCCGGTGCCGGCGATCGTCTATGCGATCGCCTACGTCGGCTATTCGTATTGGATGGACAAGCGCGGCCGGGGCAACATCAACCATAACGCGCACTTGTCGGGCGCGATCTACGGCGTGCTGTTCATGCTGCTGATGGAGCCGCAGGTGTTCTGGGTGTTCCTGCAGCGGCTCGCGAGCCCGAGCCTGCCGAGTTTCTTCGGCGGCTGAGTGGAGCGGCAGCGGGTTCCGCTGCCAGGTCGATATCGCCGCGTCCCCTGGTTGCGGCTTTGCGAACGGCGGCTCAGGCCGCCGTTGCCGTTTGCGCGATGATCACGACAGCAGCAGTGCGGGCGTGGTGGCCTGGTCGTAGGCGTCGTCGCCGTACGAAGCGATCAGGCCTGCGTAGATCTGGGCATCGAGCCGGCGCAGCTCGGCGGCATCGGGCTCGCCGGTGCGGGCGAGTTCGTAGAGGCGGGTGATGACGGCGTCGGCCTGCTGGTCGTCGTCCTGCGGCTTGAAGTAACGCATCTGAGACCCCTTGGTTTTACGATGTGACGTACTTCACACTGAAGCACATTCCGTGCCATCGATTTCCAGGGGTTTCGGCGGTCCAAAGTGACACATCGCGTCCACATCGGGCGGTCAGGATCAGTCGGCTGACGCCATGGGTCGACTCTCACCTTTGCTCACCCGCCATGAAGGTCGCGCGTGTTAACAAACAGGCACGGTCCTTGGGGGGCGACCGCTCAACCGGAAAAACCGACAGGAGCAGGGCATGGCGATCAAGAAAGCCGGCAAGTCCGTCAGCAAGTCAGGCAGTAAAGCGGCAGGCAAGAGCGCCGCGCGCAAAAGCGCGAAGCGCGCAGGCAAGCAGGTCGCGGCCAAGACCGCCACCAAGGCGGCCAAGAAAACCGCCGTCACCAAGCGCGCAGCGAGCAAGCCCGCCGCCAAGAAGGCGGGCGTCAGCAAAGCGGTGACCAAGAAGGTCGCCGCAAAGAAGTCCGCGACCAGGAAAGCCGCGACGAAGAAGGCCGCGACAAAGAAGGTCGCCACCAAGAAGGCCGCGACCAAGAAGACCGCGACCACGAAAGCGACGGCCAAGAAAGCGACCGCCAAGAAGGCGACGGCCAAGAAGACCGTGACCCGGCAGCCGGCCAAGCAGGCGGCTGCGAAGCAGGCCAGCGCCACCAAGGCAGCGAGCAAGAAGGTCGCGAGCAAGAAGGTCAGCGCCAAGAACACGAGCACCAAGAACGCCGTCGTCGGCCGAACCAGCGCCGGCACGGCGCCGGCCAGGCAGGTGGCGAGCAAGTCGGCCGCCTCCGGAAACATGGCGAAAAATCCCGCGAAAGCGGCGTCCACCAAAGCAGCGCCCGCGAAGCAGGCGGCAATCGGCAGGAGCGTCGCCGGCCCGTCCGCACCGGGCACGGCCTTAAAGCCAGCCGCCACAGCGAAACCGGCCGCGAGCGCCGCGCCCCGGTCGGCCCAGCCTGCGGCCGGCCGTTCCGCAGCAGACAAATCGGCGACCAATAAACCCGCGACGAACCAGCCGGCAGCGCGGCGCGACGACGACACCACGCGCAACGATGGCGGCGCCGCCGCGGCCAAGGCACCTGCGCCGCGTGCGGCCAAGCCGCGCACCGTGCCGCCGTTGGCGCCGCTGATCGACAGCCGCATCGCGGCGGTGACGCCGACCGACGAGGTCGTCGACACGCCCATGGTCGCGACGACGGCGGTGACCGGCGTGCCGGCCCAGGCCGAAGCCGGAGCCAAGCCGCGCAAGGCCAAGAAGACCCAGCCGGCCAAGCCGCAGGCCGACCGATCGGCGGCGGGTTCGCTCGTGGCCTCGGCAGCTGCCTCCGAATCGGCGGCGCCGGCGCTGCAGGGCGAAACCCACCGTTCCCGGGCCTCGCAATCGCCGGGTACGGCCGGGACGCTCGCCGCGCCCGGAGCCGCCGCCGAAGCCGAGCCGGCCGGCGCCGATGCCGAGCAGCGCGAGGACGACGCAGCAATGGAAGCGGCCGAAGCGGCCGGCAGCGGCGAGGAGCGCGGCGACCGCCCGCACATCACCCCGGAGCAGGCCCTGGCCAATACCCGTCAACTGCTGGAAGCCAAGCAGGAGCAGGCACGCGAGCCGCAGCCCTGGCAGCAGCTCGAACCCAAGCACGGCCAAGTGCCGCAGCCCGGCCCGCAGTCGAGCAGCGCGGCGCAGAAGGCCGAGGAGCTGCACGCCGCGGAAAGCCGGATGGACGCCATCCAGGGTTCGATCGGCACCCAGGACCGGCACAACCAGGGCAAGCGCGACAACCGCTGAGCCCGGGCATCGGGCCGGCTCCGGGGACAGGCTCCGGGGCCGGCCCGATGCGGCCGACTCGGTGCCCGGTCTTCCGGTGTTCGATGAGGGCCGCCGTCGCGGCGCCCGATTCGCAGTCGATACTTCCCGATGTCTCACAACGCGGCCGTTCCGGTCGCGCTCACTCGCAACCCAGGTAAAGCCATGGCCGTCTCCGTCCGCCACGTTCCCGAACAGCAGCGTTTCCTCACCGAAGTCGACGGGGTGGAGGCCTTGCTCGACTACCAGCTCAACGGCAACCAACTGGTCATCACCCATACCCTGGTCCCGGAGGCGATCGGCGGCCGCGGCATCGCCGGCGACCTGGTCCGGGCGGCGTTCGAACACGCCCGCGAAGCCGGCTACAAGGTCCGCCCGGCCTGTTCCTATGCGGCGGCCTGGGTCCAGCGCCACCCGGAATACACCGAACAGCTGGGTTGAGCCCGCCGGCCGTCGCCTCGCCGAAGCCTTCGGCGCGGCAGGCCAGACGGCGCCTGCGTCCCCGCGCTCCGCAGGCCGGCCGGGGCCGCAGGCCTGAATCCGAACGCGGCCAGGGGTCGCCAAGCCGGCGCGGCTGTGCCAGCCTACGCGCCCTTCGCCTGTCTGCTGCCGGTTTCCGGCATCCTGTCTTTATGCGCCTGAACAAACACATCAGCGACACCGGCTTCTGCTCGCGCCGCGAGGCCGACCGCCTGATCGCCGAAGGCCGGGTCACCGTCAACGGCATGCGCGGCGGGGTCGGCGCCGAGGTCGGCGAGGGCGACGAGGTCCGCATCGACGGCGAGGTCCTGCGCGCGCGCGCGGTGGTCAAGGGCAAGCGCCATCACGTCTACATCGCTCTGAACAAGCCGGTCGGCATCGTCTGCACCACCGAGTCGACGGTCAAGGAAAACATCGTCGACTTCGTCGGCCACGAGCGCCGCATCTTCCCGATCGGCCGCCTCGACAAGGACTCCGAAGGGCTGATCCTGCTGACCAGCAACGGCGACATCGTCAACGAGATCCTGCGCGCCGAGAACAAGCTCGAGAAGGAATACCTGGTCGCGGTGAACCACGAGGTCACCCCGGAATTCCTGCGCGGCATGGCCCGCGGCGTGCCGATCCACGGGCAGACCACCTTGCCGTGCAAGACCGGCAAGCTCGGCCGTTTCGGTTTCCGCATCGTGCTGGTGCAGGGCTTGAACCGGCAGATCCGCCTGATGGCGGCGCACTTCGGTTTCCGGGTCAAGCAACTGCTGCGCGCCCGCATCGGCAACGTCAAGCTGGGCCACCTCAAGCCCGGCCAGTGGCGCAACCTGACCGACCAGGAACTGCAGGGCCTGCTGCCTCACCGCAACGAGTGGTGAACGGCGCCGCGCTGGGCGGCGGACCGATGGCGATCTAGATGTGGGCGTCACGCATTGCGCGATAATGTTCGTGCGAACAACCATGGACGTCCGCCAAAAGGATTGCTGTATGAAGCGTGTCATCGCCGTCTCCCTGCTGGCCCTGGCCCTGGCGGCCTGCAAGAAAGAAGCCTCGCCGCCGCCCGGCGTCGCGCCGGCCGATCCCGGTGCGGCCTTGCCGGCGCCGGTGGTCGTCGCGGATGCGCCGGTCGAGCTCAAGGAAGTCGTCGAGACTACGCCTAACTACGTGGTCGGCATCACCTACGACACTCAGGCGGCGAAATACCCCGGCCTGGCCAAAGAACTCAAGGCCTATGCCGACCGCGCGCGCGCCGAGCTGATCGAGTCGGCCAGCGGACGCACCGCGAAAGAGAACCCGTCGCCGTACGAACTGTCGCTGACCTTCAACGACATTCTCGACACCCCCGACCTGGTGGCGGTGTCTGCCGACGGCAGCAGCTACACCGGCGGCGCTCATGCCGCGCCGCTGATCGCGCGCTTCGTCTGGCTGCCCAAGCAGAACAAGCTGCTGACCGCCGCCGAACTGGTGCCGCAGAAGCAGGGCTGGGACGCGATCTCGCGCTACGTCCGCGAACAACTGCACTCGGCCCTGTCGCAGCGCATCGATGCCGACGACCTGGCCCCGGCGGTTCGCGCCGAGCAGATCGAGACCGGCGGCCGGATGATCGACGACGGCACGTCGGCCGACCCGGCCAACTTCGCCATGTTCGAGCCGGTCAAGGCCGCCGACGGCAAGCTCAGCGGGCTCAAGTTCGTGTTCGCGCCCTACGAGGTCGGGCCGTATTCGGATGGCACCCAGACCGTCGAAGTGCCGGCCTCGGCCTTGTTGCCGCACATCGCGCCGCAGTACCGGCCGATGTTCAGCGGCGGCGGCTGAAGCGCCGTTGCGGGCGGGCGGGGCGGGGGTCGGGCCGGGCTAGTGCGCCGCCTGGCTCAACCCGACTCGCGTTCGGCGGACCCGGGCCCGCTGAACGCCGCGCGAAACGGCCAAGCCGGGCACAGTGCCCGGCGCGGCGTTTGTTATGGTGCCGGCGATGCGGCCGGGGCGTTGCGTTGGTGCCGTGTCGGTTCGGCGGCAGCGCGGCCGCCCGTCGCCGCGACCCGCTGCAGTAAGTTGCGTTGAACGAGCCGAGGCCGTCATGTCCGTTGCGTCGTTGCGTAGACGAGTCGAAGGGTTGCTGGGCCTGGCCGACGTGCGCATCGGCGGCGAGCGCCCCTGGGACATCCAGGTCGAAGACGACGAGTTCTACTCGCGGGTGATCGCGCAGGGCTCGCTCGGCCTGGGCGAATCCTACATGGACGGCATGTGGCATACCGATTCGCTCGACGAGATGCTGGTGCGCCTGTTGCGCGCTCACGTCGACGAGCAGGTCCACGGTTGGGCGGCGATCCTAGACGGCCTGCGCGCGCACCTGATCAACCTGCAGAGCCACCGCCGCAGCTTCACCGTCGGCGAGCGCCACTACGATCTTGGCAACGATCTCTACCGCGCCATGCTCGGCAAGCGCCTGGTCTACAGTTGCGGCTATTGGCGCGACGAGCGCGGGCAGCCGCTGCACGACCTGGATGCGGCCCAGGAGGCCAAGCTCGACCTGGTCTGCCGCAAGCTCGGCCTGCGGCCGGGCATGCGCGTGCTCGACATCGGCAGCGGCTGGGGCGAGGCGCTGAAGTTCGCCGCCGAACGCTACGGCATCCACGGGGTCGGGGTGACTGTGTCGCGCGAACAGGCCGACCTGTCCGGCGAACTCTGCGCCGGGCTGCCGCTGGAGTTCCGCCTGCAGGACTACCGCGAACTCGACGAGCGCTTCGACCGGGTGTTCTCGCTGGGCATGTTCGAGCACGTCGGGGTCAAGAACTACGACGTCTATTTCGAGGTCGCCCGGCGCTGTCTCGACCGCGACGGCCTGTTCCTGCTGCACACCATCGGCGGCAACCGTTCGGTCAACCATACCGACCCCTGGATCGCCCGCTATATCTTCCCGAACTCGATGCTGCCCTCGGCCCGGCAGATCGCCGAGCACGTCGAGGAGCGCTTCGTGATCGAGGACTGGCACAACTTCGGCGCCGACTACGACCTGACCCTGCAGGCCTGGCGCGACAACGTCGAGCGCGCCTGGCCGCGGCTGGACCCGGAGCGCTACGACGAGCGCTTCCGGCGCATGTGGCGGTTCTACCTGGCCGCCTCGATGGCGACCTTCCGCAGCCGCCACGCCCAGCTATGGCAGCTGGTGCTCTCGCCGGAAGGCGTGCCGGGGGGGTATGTGGCTCCGAGGTGAAGCAGGAACTGGTGGGCAGGAACGAGTAACTAGGAATGAGGAACTAGGAACGAGTCGTGGGAATGGTGCGGCTTCCACTCTTTCCTCGTTCCTAATCCCTAGTTCCTAGTTCCTAGTTCCTAGCTCTAGCTCCTAGCTCTCGGCCGCCAACTTGCTATGCCGCATGCCGTAGCCGAAATACACCAGCAGGCCCAGGCTGACCCAGATCAGGAAGATCAGCCAGGTCACCAATGCCAGCTCGGACAGCAGCCAGATCGAGAAGCCGATGCCGATGATCGGGATCAGCGGCACCAGCGGGGTGCGGAAGGCGCGGTGCAGGTCGGGCTTGCGCACGCGCAGCACCCACACCGAGGCGCAGATGACGATGAAGGCCGAGAGCACGCCGATGTTGACCAGCTTGGCGACCTCGCCGATCGGCAGGAAGCCGGCGACCAGGGCGGTGAACACGCCGAGCACGATGGTCGGGCGGTGCGGGGTGCCGTACTTGGGATGGATCTTGGCGAACCAGCCCGGCAGCAGACCGTCGCGCGACAGCGAGAACCAGATCCGCGCGGCGCCGAGCATGAAGGCGAACAGCACGCTGGCGATGCCGATCACCGCCGAGACCGAGATGGCCGCGGCGATCCACGGCAGGCCGAGGCGGGTGAAGGCTTCCGAGACCGGGGCGTCGCCGCCGAGGGTGGTGTAGGGGGCGATGCCGGTCAGCACCAGCGACACCGCCAGGTACAGCACCATCGACACGCCCAGCGACAGCAGCACCGCGCGCGGCAGGTCGCGCTGCGGGTTCTTGGACTCCTCGGCCGCGGTGGTCAGGGTGTCGTAGCCGAACACCGCGAAGAACACCACCGCCGCGGCGGTCGCCACGCCCTGCAGGCCGAAGTGACCGACGCCGTTGGCGTCGACGACGCGTTCGGGGATGAACGGCACCCAGTTGGCCGGGTCGATGTAGAACGCGCCGACGCCGATCACCAGCACCACCGCGATGACCTTGATCGCGACGATCAGGGTGTTGAAGCGCGCGCCCCATTCCGTGCGGAACACCAGCAGCGCCGACACGCCGAGCGTGGCCAGGGCGGCGATCAGGTTGAACACCCGGCCCTCGCCGGTGCCGATGGCGCCCTGCGCCCACACCGGCAGATGAAAGCCGGCGCTGCCGAGCAGGGCCTGGACATAGCCGGACCAGCCGATCGCGACCACCGCCACGATCAGTGCGTATTCGAGCAACAGGTCCCAGCCGATCAGCCAGGCCGGCAGTTCGCCGAGGGTGGCGTAGCTGTAGGTGTAGGCGCTGCCGGTGACCGGGATCATGCCGGCGAACTCGGCGTAGCACAGCGCCGCGGCGGCGCTGGCGATGCCGGCGAGCAGGAAGGCCAGGGCGACGGCTGGGCCGGCGTTGGTCGCCGCTTCGTGGCCGGCGAGGACGAACACGCCGACGCCGATGATGCCGCCGATGCCGATCGCAGTGAGCTGCCACAGCCCGAGCACGCGGCGGAAATCCGTACGTTTGCTGGCCTCGGCCTGCAGTTGTTCCACCGACTTGTGCCGGAATACCTTGGCCACCAGGCTCATCGAACGCTCTCCCCGAATGATCGCCGCATCATAGCGGCTGCGGCGGGCCGCGCTTCAATACGGGACCGTTCTGGGCCGGCTCGGTCAAATCGCGGCAATGCCCGGGCCGGATGATGGCGGGTCGGGTGCGGCGGACGCGCCGGCCCGGTGGCCTCGGCCGTGCAGATGCACGAATGCAACGAACTCGCGGAGAATCGATCGGTGAAGCGCACGACATCTCTTAGACTGGCCTGGATCGTCTGCGGCGTCCTGGCCGGCGCGGCGGCCCACGCCGCAGCCGTCCCCCCCGTTGCCCCGGAGCCTACGCCCGCCGTGCATACCGCTGCCGTCCCGCGCCTGATCGTGATCGCCCACCGCGGCGCCAGCGGCTATCGCCCCGAGCACACGCTCGAGGCCTATCGGCTGGCGATCCAGCAGGGCGCCGACTTCATCGAGCCGGATCTGGTCGCGACCCGCGACGGCGAACTGGTGGTGCGCCACGAGAACGAGATCTCCGGCACCACCGACGTCGCGGATCACCCCGAATTCGCCGACCGCCGGGTCAGCAAGGTCATCGACGGCGAGACCCTGACCGGCTGGTTCACCGAAGACTTCACCCTGGCCGAACTCAAGACCCTGCGCGCACGCGAGCGCATCCCGCAGATCCGTCCCGGCAACCAGCGCTTCGACGGCCGGTTCGAGATCGCGACCCTGCGCGAAGTGATCGCCCTCGCCAAGGAGCACAGCCGCGACGGCCGGGTCATCGGCATCTATCCCGAGACCAAGCACCCGACCTGGTTCGCGCTCGAAGGCAAGCGCATCGACGGCACTCCGATCCACGTTTCGCTCGGCGAGAAGCTGGTGCAGACCCTGGTCGCCGAGGGCTTCACCGATCCGGCGCGGGTGTATATCCAGAGTTTCGAGGTCGCCAACCTGATCGAGCTCAAGCGCACGATTTTGCCGAAGGCCGGCATCGACCTGCCGCTGGTGCAGTTATACGGCGATTTCGAGCGCGACCGTCCCTACGATTTCGTCTATCACCTCGCCCGCGGCAGCGACCTCGGCGCGCTCTACGCCGGCCTGGGCGCGGCGATCCCGGGCGGCATCGGCGCCGGCACCGGCTACGGGGCGTTGACCGAGAGCGCCGCGCTGGGCTGGATGCGTGCCAACTACGCCGCCGGCCTGGGCCCGTCCAAGAGCAGCCTGCTGCCGCGCGTGCCCCTGCCGGCGAAGCGCGATGCCGACGGCGACGGCCATCCCCTGTTGGCGACGCGCAACACCGGCTTCGTCCATCCCGTGCTCGGCCGCGCCCTGCAACTCGGCCTGCAGGTGCACCCCTACACGGTGCGCGCGGAGGAGCCCTTCCTGAGCGAGACCGCCAGCGGCGTGGCCCAGAGCGCGCTCGGCGAAGCCCTGCTGCTCTACAGCCTCGGCGTGCAGGGTTTCTTCATCGACCAGCCCGACATCGGCGTAGCCGCGCGCAAGCTGTTTCTCCAGCACAGCCGGATCGACCGGCGGCCGACGCCCTGAGCGGAAGCGCCGCTTGCGGGCCGACAGCGCACGGCCAGGTCAGCGCACCGCTTCTGGGTAGGAGCGGCGCGAGCCGCGACGGGCGAAGCGGTGAATGCCGCGTCTTCGTTCGCAGCTGAAGGCTGTGACGTATGAAAATAAAACCGAGTGTCCGGGCTTCGGTTGCGGCGCTGGCGTTAACTTCTTCGGTCGGTCGCGGCTCACGCCGCTCCTACAGTCGTGGGTATCGTTTTCCGAGTCCCGAGTCCCGAGTCCCGAGTCCCGAGTCCCGAGTCCCGAACCCTAACCCGAACTCACCCCAACGCCGCCTCCAACGTGGCCGCGCAATCGGCTTCGAGCTTGAGCGTGGCGATGTCGTCGGCGCGGGTCACGCCGCGGTTGAGCAGGGCCAGCGGCAGGCCGGCCTCGCGCGCGGCGCGGGCGAAGCGGAAGCCCGAGTAGACCATCAGCGACGAGCCGATCACCAGCATCGCGTCGGCTTCGGCCAGCGCCTGCTGGGCCGCGGCGACGCGCGCACGCGGTACGTTCTCGCCGAAGAACACCACGTCGGGCTTGACCATGCCGCCGCAGTGTTCGCAAACCGGCGTGGCGAAACGCTCGAATTCCACGCCCTCCAGATCGGCGTCGCCGTCGGGCAGGGCCGCCGCGCCGAGCTTGGCCCAGTCCGGATTGCGCTCGGCCAACTCGGCCTGCACCGATTCGCGCGCGCGCCGCGCGCCGCAGTCGAGGCAGACGATCTCGTCCAGGCAGCCGTGCAGATCGACGACGTCGCGGCTGCCGGCGCGCGCGTGCAGACCGTCTACGTTCTGGGTCACCAGCGCATGCGGGCCGTCGCGCTCCTGCCACCGCGCCAAGGCCTGATGGCCGCCGTTGGGCCGCGCACCGGCGAACGAGGGCCATCCCACGAAGCTGCGCGCCCAGTATCGGGCACGAGCGCGGGCATCGCCGACGAAGGCACGAAAATCGATCGGCGGCTTGCGTTGCCAGGCGCCGTTTTCGTCGCGGTAATGCGGGATGCCCGAGCCGGTGCTCAGGCCGGCGCCGGTCAGCACGAACACCCGCCGGTGCGGGCGCAGCCACTCGTACAGGGCCTGGGCGGCGGTGTGCGCATCGCGGGTGTCGGCGGCGTTCGGGTTCATTGGCGGGTCGCGGGCTCAGCGGGGCTGAATCCTAGATGGCGGCGCCGCGGCGGCGATCCAAGCCCGGCTCGCGCCGCGGCAGCGAGCGCGCGATAAGAAAGCCGCCCGAATCGCTTCGGGCGGCCTGGCGAACCACGGCAGGGCGCGCGCGGTCGCCGGGGGGAGGTCAGGGTTCCGGGCTCACCACATCAGGCCGGCGCCGACGGTCACGCCGACATCGCCCTTGGAGTTGCTGTTGCCGGAGAATTTATAGACCCAGCGGCCGTCCTCGCTGATCGTCGAGACGCCGATCGCGAAGCCGGTTTCGCCGCGGAACGAACTCGCCGCGATCGCCGCCATGCTCTTGCCGGGCATGTACGACTGCGGCAGGCCCGCGACCGCCATCGCCGAAGCGACGCCGGCGCTGGCCTTGTCGTCGAGCTGGCCGATTTCCTGGCGCAGGTTGTTGCCCCAGTTGTCGGTGTACTGGTTGGAGGTGGTGATGGCGCGGTTGACCCCGTCGTTGAGCTGCTGGACGTTGACCGCGTCGGTGTTGGAGGTGCCGGCGCGGACGTTGCGGATCTGCACCGAGCTGCCGCCGTTGTTGAGAGTCACCTGGGTGGTGTTGACGCTGCCGTCGACGTTGGTGTCGTAGCGCACCGTGCCGGCCTGCGAGGAGCGCAGCTGGGCGACGTTGACCGCATCGTTGTCCTGGCTGCCGGCGGCGACGTTGACGATCTGGCGCTGCGCGCCGGCGGTACCCACCGACACCGTATTGGCGCGGTCGGCCACCGCGCCCTGGCCGAGCGCGACCGCGCCCGACGCGGTGACGCTGGCGCTTTCGCCGACAGCGACCGCATTGGTCGCCCCCGCCGCGATGGTGCTGTTGGCGCCGACCGCGGTGCTGCCGTCGGCGTTGACCCGGGCATTGCCGCCGATCGCGGTGTCGTTGTCGCCGGCGGCGTAGGCGTCGCCGCCGACCGCGACGGCATGCTGCCCCATGGCGCTGGCGCTGGCGCCCGCGGCGATCGCGCGGGTGCCGGTGGCGACCGTGGCGTTCCCGGTCCCGTCGATGGCGATGCGCGGTTCGGAGGTTCCGCCCGGCGGCAGATTGTCGATGCGGTTGTTGATGGTCGTCAGACTGGCGTCGACCGCGGCGAAGGCGGCGCCGACGTCCTGGTAGCTGCCGCCCTGCACGGTGAAGCTCGGCGCGCCGAAAACCCCGCCGCTGAAGCTGGCGCCGGCGCCGAAGATCGAGGCGATGCCGTCGCCGAAGCTCTGCACCTGGCCGCCGTTGATCGCTTCCAGGCTGCCGGCGGCGATCTGGCCGCCGGCGACGTTGTCCAGGACCGTGCCGGTGCCGGCCGGGCCTTGCAGGGTGGCGCGGGTGTAGTCGGGGTTGCCGCTGCCGTCGTCGTCGTACTTGAGGGCGAACGCGTCGTTGCCGGCGAGGCCGCCATCGAGCGCGCTCAAGGCCGCGCCGACATCGTTGTAGGTGTTGCCGCCGATCACGTAGTTCGGCGCGGTGAAGCCGCCGCCGGCGTTGAAGGTGGCGCCGCCGCCGAACAGCGCCGCGGTCGAGGTGCCGAGACTGAACAACTGCCCGCCGTTGATCGCCTGCAGGCTGCCGGCCGCGATCTGGCCGCCGGCGAGGTTGTCGATCACCGTGCCGGTGCCGGCCGGGCCTTGCAGGGTGATGTTGCCGTAGTCCGGGTTGCCGCTGCCGTCGTCGTCGTAGCGCACGGCGAAGGCATTGCTGCCGGTCAGGCCGCCGTCGAGCGCGGTCAGTGCGGCGCCGACGTTGTTGTAGCTGTTGCCGCCGATGACGTAGTTCGGCGCGGTGAAGGTGCCGCCGGCGTTGAACACCGTGCCGCCGCCGAGCAGGTTCGCCACCGAACTGCCGATACCGAAGATCTGGCCGCCGTTGACGGCCTCCAGGCTGCCGGCGGCGATCTGGCCGGCGGCGAGGTTGCCGATCAGGGTACCGGTCCCGGCCGGGCCGCTCAGGGTGGCGCGGGTGTAATCCGGGTTGCCGCTGCCGTCGTCGTCGTACTGCACGGCGAAGGCGTCGGCGTTGGCCATGCCGGCGTTGACCGCGGCGAAGGCGTCGCCGGCGTTGTTGTAGCCGTTGCCGTCGATGATGAAGTTCGGCGCGGTGACGGTGCCGTCGGCCGCGACCGAAGCGCCGGCGCCGAGGCGCTGCGCATTGGACTGGCTGATCGCGAAGATCTGGCTGCCGTTGACCGCCTGGGTGCTGCCGGCGGCGACGACGCCGGCGCCGAGGTTGGACACGACGGTGCCGCCCGCGCCCTGCAGGGTGACGTTGCCGAAGTCCGGCGTGCCGCCGAGGTCGTCGTACTTGACCGCGAACGGGTCGGCCGCGGCGTTGGCGAGTGCGCCCTGCAGCTGGGCCACGTTGACCGCGTCGGTGCCGAGGCTGCCGGGGGCCAGATTGGTCAGCTTGCGGGCCGCGCCGGCCGAGCCGATCGACAGTTCGCCGGCCGAGTTCTGCGGGGCGACCAGGCCGAAGGCGGTATAGCCGGTCTGGGCGCCGATCGCGGTGCTGGAACCGGCGCCGAGCGCGATGCTGTCGGCGTGGGTCGAGGTGGCGCCGAAGCCGAGAATGGTCTGGCGGTTGGCGTTGCCGAAGGTGTTGTCGCCGATCAACACCGAGTTGCCCAGGCGCGCGGCGTAGTTGGTGTCGGGGCCGCCGGTGAAGCCTTGCGAGGCTGCGGTGACCGTCGGCAGCTGATGGCGGGCGTTGGTGCCCATGACGATGGTGTTGGACCCGTTGGCGTAGCTGCCGTCGCCGATGATGACCTGGTTGTTCTGCGCCGGGTTGGTGCGCCAGGTGCAGGCCAGGCCGATGATCACGCACGAGGCGTTGTTGTTGTTGCCGGTGTAGTTGCTGTCCTGGAACTGGATGTAGCTGTCGGAATGCACCGCGCCGATCAGGGTCAGGTGGTTGGCCGGCTGATTGCCGTCCAGGTCGAGCACGTTCGGCGCCTGTACCAGGTTGAGGATCAGCGACAGATACGAATAGTTGAAGTTGGCCCGGTCGATGGTCAGGCAGCCGCTGCCGAGCAGGCCGCAGGCCTGGTAGTCGTTGCCGAGCAACCAATTGCTCAGGTACGCGCTGATGCCGGGCAGGCTGTTGTTGAGCGGGTCGGGCGGTTGGATCACGCTCATCGGCGAGGCCATGCCGCCGTCGTCGAAGGCCATCGAATCCCAGGTGGAACTGTTCGGAATGCCGTCGAACACCAGCGGCAGCAGCGGCGCTTCCTCGTCGAGCAATTCATCGCTGGCGGTGGGCTGTTCGGCCGACGAAGACGGGGTCTGCTCGCCGGTCTGTGCGCTCATCTCGATGGCCGGCGCCGAACCGCCTTCGGCGGCGCCGGCGAGCAGCGGCGTGGCCGCCAGGCTCAGCGCCAGGCACCAACAGGCGGTCGATCGGAACAGCGAAGTGCGCGTCGGTCCGACGCTGCGGCTGCGAATGTTGTGCCTGGCGGCCGATGCGGCGGCCGGAAGAGGTCCGTTCTGCGTGTCGCGCTGATTCATGGCAACAGTCTCCGTCTACGATCGATACGGTGAGCCGATCGACAGCGCGAGACGGAGCACACGCAAGCCGGCCATCGCGGCCGCGATTCGTTCTCTGTCCCCGGTATCACACGGCCGCCGCGTCGCTGGCGCGACGGCCATCGGCTGATGCAGGCTAGGCAGCCCATCTACGCAATACACTCATGCAGCATCACGTTCACTCACGTGCGCTCACGCAGGTAAATGACGTGTACGGCCCCGGGTTCGGCCGCCCCCTGCGGCCGTTATGAAAGTCGCTGGCGACTATTCAATGGTTCGCACGCACGATGGTGCATAGATAACCCATGCCGCGCACGGCGCGCAAAGGCAACGGCAAGGGACTCATCAGCGCGACCTTCTTGCGCAGACGGTAGATCAGCATTTCGAGCCGGTGCGGATCGAAATCGTAGACGTCGCTGGTCAACGAACCGATCAGGCTGTCGTGCGAGACCGGATGACCGCCGGCGCCGGTATTGACCAGGCGCAACAGCACGCTGCGCTCGGGTGCGCTGAGGTCGATCGAGGAACCGTCGGGCGTGCGCAGGGTCCAGCCGTCGAGCGCGAGTTCCCATTCGCTCAGGCCGGCGCCGCTGCGCGCGGGCATCGCGCGCATGTGGTGCTGCAGGCTGTGCATCGCGGTGACGACCGCGGCGAGTCCGTCGAGGTCGACCGGCTTGGCGAAGCAGGCGTCGGCGATCTCGCGATACGAGTCGGCGCGGTGGCTGCCGTCGGCATCGGCGTCGAGCATGACGATGCCGATGTCGGAATGCTGGCGCAGGTGCAGGGCGAGGGTGCGCGGATTGTCGTCGGGCAGGTCGCTGGCGATCACCGCGATGTCGCAGGGCGAACTGAGCAGGTTGCGGTACAGCGCGGTGGCGTTCGCGCATTCGACCACCGCGAACTGGCGCATCTGCAGCGAGTGCAGGATCTGTTGTCTCAACAGCGGGTCGCGTTCGACCAGCGCGATGCGGCGGTCGTTGCGGTTGGAGCCGGTGCCGGACGAGCTTGCAGCTTGGACCACGGAGATGGCGGCCATCCTGATGTCCCCCTGTTGATCGGACTTCCTGCCGTTGCGCTTGCGCGCGACGGCCCGGTCGATATCCAAAATCAGGTTAGTTGGGCTCCACTTGGACCGAATGTGACATAAGTCGAGCTTCGCCGGAAGTGCGTAATTTCTTTGGAATTCTTTAGATCGAGATAACGGTTGCCATGTGCCTTCCAACGACAAAAAGGCCGCCCACCGGACAGGTGGGCGGCCTTGGTTGGCAAAAAGCCTGGGACTAACCTGAATTATTTATTCTTGGGCTCGCCGGCGGCCGGGGCGGTCAGGCCGCGGCGCTCCAGCAGGGGCTCGATCTTCGGCTCATGGCCGGCGAAATCGCGGAACAGTTGCAGGGCATCCTTGCTGCCGCCGCGCGAGAGCAGGGTGGCGCGGAAGCGGTCGCCGTTCTCGCGGGTCAGGCCGCCGTGCTGCTTGATCCACTCGACCGTGTTCGCGTCCAGCACTTCCGACCAGATGTAGGCGTAGTAGCCGGCCGCGTAGCCGCCCATGATGTGGCTGAAGTACGGGGTGCGGTAACGCGGCGGGACCGGCGCGTAGTAGATGCCGTCCTTCTTCAGCGAGGCGGTCTCGAAGGGCATCACGTCGTTGGCCTTCGGCACCTGCGCGGCGTCGCCGATCTGGTGCAGGTTCTGGTCGAGCATCGCCGCGCCGAGGTATTCGGTGGTGGTGAAGCCCTGGTTGAACTTGGAGGCGGCCAGGACCTTGTCGAGCAGTTCCTTCGGCATCGGCTCGCCGGTCTGGTAGTGCTTGGCGTAGTTGGCCAGCACCGACGGCCAGTCGGCCCACATCTCGTTGACCTGCGAGGGGAACTCGACGAAGTCGCGCGGCACGTTGGTGCCGGAGAAATAGGGGTATTTCACCTTCGAGAACATGCCGTGCAGGGCGTGGCCGAACTCGTGGAACATGGTGGTGACCTCATCCCAGGTCATCAGCGTCGGCTTGCCGGCCGGCGGCGCCGGGATGTTGAGGTGGTTGGCCACCACCGGCAGGGTGCCGAACAGTTCCGACTGGTCGACGTAGGAGTTCATCCAGGCGCCGCCGCGCTTGGAATCGCGCGCGTACATGTCGGCGATGAAGATCGCCAGCTGCTTGCCGTCGGCGTCGAACACGTCGTAGACGGTGGTGTCCGGGCGGTACAGCGGCAGGTCGGTGCGCTGCTTGAACTTCAAGCCGTAGAGCTGGCCGGCGGCATAGAACACGCCGTTCTCGAGCACGTTCTTCATCTCGAAGTAGGGCTTGAGCTGGGCTTCGTCGAAGGCGAACTTTTCCTTGCGCACCTTCTCGGCGTAGAACGCCCAGTCCCAGGGCTCGAGCTTGAAGCTCTTCTCGCCCTTGGCGGCCTGTTCCTTGTCGATCATCGCCTGCAGGTCGGCCGCCTCGCGCTGGGCGTTGGCGATCGCGGCCGGCGCGAGCTGGCCGAGCATCTTGTTGACCGCCTCGGGGTTCTTGGCGGTCTCGTCCTCGAGCACGTAGGCGGCGTAGTTCGGGTAGCCCTGCATCTTGGCGCGCTCGGTGCGCAGGGTGACGACCTTGGACACCAGCTCGGTGTTGTCGAAGGCGTTGCCGCGGCTGTTGCGCGCGACCGAGGCCTTGTGCAGCTTCTCGCGCAGGGCGCGGTTGGTCAGGTCGGTTTCCGGCGGCTGGCCGGTGGTGTTGAGCAGGGTCAGCAGGTACTTGCCTTCGAGCTTGCGCGCCTTGGCCGCTTCGGCCGCGGCGGCGATGCGCTCGTCGGACAGGCCGTCGAGTTCGGCCTTGGTGTCGACGACGATGGCCGAGTCCTTCACCTCTTCGAGCACGTTCTCGCTGAACTTGGCGCCCAGCTCGGCCAGTTCGGCGTTGATCGCCTTCAGCCGGGTCTTCTGCGCGTCGCTGAGGTTGGCGCCGCCGCGGACGAAGTCGGTGTAGTAACGCTCGACCAGGCGCACGCCCTCGGCGTCCAGGCCGAGCGCGTCGCGCTGGCCGTACAGGGTCTTGATGCGCGCGAACAACTTGGGATTGAGATTGATCGCATCGCGGTGCGCCGACATCTTCGGCGCGTATTCCTGCATGAGCTTCTGCCGCACCGGGTTGGTGTCGGTGCTCATCAGGTTGAAGAAGGTCGACGAGGAGCGGGCCAGGATGCGGCCCGAGCGCTCCAGCGCCAGGATGGTGTTGTCGAAGCTCGGCGCGTCGGTGTTGTTGGCGATCGCGTCGATCTCCTTGAGCTGGTCGGCCATGCCGCGATCGAAGGCCGGCGCGAAATCGGCGTCCTTGATCTTGTCGAACTGAGGGAACTGCAGCGGCAGCGGGCTCTCCTGGAAGAACGGGTTCGCGTTCGATCGAGCGTTGGCGGTCACGGCTTGGTCTGCTTTGGTCTGGGCCTGGGCATTGTGGGCAAGGCTGGTACCGGTGGCGAACAGGGCCACGGCCAGCGCCAGCGCGAGGGGATGCTTCATCGTGCGGAACCTCGTCAATAGGAACCCCGAAGCGTACTCGATGGACGCAAGTTCAGGCCCCTGACGAATGGCATAGCTTTGGACCCGTCTGGGCGTCTTATCGTTTGACACGGACATATGCGAATGTGATGCTCCTCGGCCGGAATGCGTGACTTATCCACAGGTTTTCGGCTGGATCCTAATTTGAAGTGTCGACCCGGCGGGCCGGGCGCTCTAAGTCGAGAAGTCAGATGTCGCAAGGGAATGTGTCAGCAATAGGGGGGCTGACCTCCTCCCGCGGGATAGAAGCCGGATTTGGGCTGGATCGACCTGATGCATCTTGTGCGGTTCTAAGGACGTCCCGTAGCGTATGTTCAGCTCGGACCTTAGTTCGGCGCTCGAAAAGCCGTTATTCGAGCCTGTCGTCCGCGAGCTCGGAGTCGAGGCTAAGGCATTCGCGCACGCCGAGAAAACACGGAATGTCGGTTTTTCGGCCTCGCTCGCGGTTGGTCCGGTTCATCCTGGCCACGGTCGGTTCGGGCGACCTCACTATCGTCAATTCACTTACTCGCCTCACGGGCGGAGTTTCGGACCATCCTGGATCGAACTTTACGCTGCACCCGGCAGCAGCCTGTCCCGTATCGGCCATGGCGCTTGAGAGGTGCTTGTCCGGCCTGTGTCCGGACTTTACAAAATCGGACCCTCGGTCACCCGCTTGGCTGACATCCCCATTATCAGAACGAGCCTGCTGCGCGCAGGCGCCCTGTTGCGATCCCGAGAGGGTTGAGCTTCGAAAGTGCCGCCTGTCCCGACCTTATTCGATCATTCTCGGACTGGGCAGAATATCTCTACGTCTGAATTGCGGGAGCTGGCAGCGGGAACAGTGCCCTGTCAATGGCGCAAGTACAAAGGTACGGCCGGGCGTTGCGCATGTTGTTAATAGTACATCGACGTTGGCGTCGGCGTGAGCCTGGAGATCGAGGGCAGCAGCGCGTCATCGATTAGCCGCCAATTCCGTTGCGACGGCAGGTAGGCAAGACCGCCAGAGAACGGAGAAGTATCACATCGCAGGGGAAGCGCCGTCGTCCGCGATAGATTGTTAGGCGCCAGAAGTATGGAAGCGTTTTTTAAGGAGAAGTAGAAATCATGAGCAATGGGCCCTCGTTCCTCGATTACATTTCGATTTCCCCCAATATCGGGGACAACAGTATTACTTGGAGCTACTCGCCGCCGCAAGGCGGCGTCAATCCAGTAGCCAGTTACGAGTTCGGTCCTGGAACGTCAACTGGCGAGGCGGGTATTTCGTTCGGCCCAGGGGCGTTATCGGTGTCTGGCGACATCATGCAGCCCGACGGAAATGGCGGCTACCGCGTTGTCGGGCCTACGCTGAACTTCACCCTCACCGGTCCGCTCGGTACCGAAGCGAAGTTCAGTATCGAACCGACGGGGAAAATGGTCCCCCATCCAACCGATCCATTTGCGCCGCATGTGCCATCAGCCAAGCTCACGCTCGAGCTCGACGGGAAGCTCATTAATTGGGAAATCCCGATCGATGACAATTTCACGATGAACAAGCTCTTCGATCGAGAGCTCAATGGCCCTTTATCGGACGGCATGCTCGGTAACACATATACCGGATTGCTGCATCGCCCTCGCGATGTGGACCGGGCGATCGAGGACATGACGCGTGGCATGGATCCGAATATTAATCGAAACTTTGATCGCGCGCGGAACTTCCGGGCAGGCAAAGACCCGTTCGTACTCGATTTGGACGGCGATGGCATCGAAACCATCGGCTCCGGTTCCGGCGAAGTGCTCTTCGATCATGAAGGCGACGGCATTCGCAACGGGAGCGGCTGGCTCGATTCCGACGACGGATTTCTGGTTTTAGATAGAAACGGAAACGGAATCATAGACGATGGCTCGGAGTTGTTCGGAGAGCAGACCCCGGGAGCTTCAGTGGTCGGTGATCCAAATACGCTGCCGAGCGATTCTCCCGAGCTTGTGCGCAGTGCGGGTCTGCGTGCACTCAGCCGGCTCGATACCAACGCCGACGGCGTATTCGACGTCAACGATACCCAGTTCGCAGATGTCCGTGTATGGCGGGACATGAATCAGGACGGAAAGTCCTCAGCCAACGAATTGTTCAGCCTGGAGCAGTTGAGTATCGCGTCGATAAACCTCAACCCCACTTCGACGGTCAATGTGGATCTCCGAAACGGAAATGTGATCGATTCGACCGGCAGCTTTACCCGCATCGATGGCAGTGTCGGTACTACCGGTGACCTATTGTTAGGTAGCAATGGCTTCTATCGGGAATTCACCGATCGAATCGAGCCGAGCGCGGCGGCCAAGCTGTTGCCAACGCTGGTGGGCGCAGGTTTAGTTAGGGACTTGGACGAAGCGGCGACTTTGGATGCTCAGCTCGCGGCGGAGGTCAATGCCATGGGCATCGGCATGAGCCGCGATGCGATGATGGGGCGAATGGACGCATTTCTGAGCCGTTGGGCGGATACGTCCGACATGAAGTCATCGACGGAGGCGATGTGGGGGGACGGAGGTGTCGGCGCAGTCCAGCTCAATGTCTATGGCCGTGGACCAGGCGGAAGCTATCTTCTGACCGATATTGTTTCCATTCTCGAACGCTTCAATGGCCAGCATTATTTCGTCGGGCAGGGTTCCGGCGTAGTAGCCAATGGTCGCTTTTGGAATGTCCTGCCGACGGCGCCGGGCTCGGTTGTGGACTATTTCGTCATCAACGTCGAGCTGAACGAAGCGCCGACCCAGATGCTGATGGATGCCTATAAAGAGCTGCGCGACTCGGTCTACTACAGTCTGGTGATGTTCACGCGCTTGAAGGACTATCTGTCCGAAATCGATCTTGCCGTCGATTTGGTACGCGGCTTCGTTTACGACTACGCTGCGATGGACCAGAAGCTGCGCAACAAAGCCGCTGGCGGCGACGTCATGGGCGCGCTGGACGATCTCTATGATCTGCAGCGCGCGGGCACCGGCTTGCTGGTCGGCTGGAACTGGTCCGACACACTCGGTTGGATGGCAGAACAGGCTCAGTTCTCAGGGGAGTTCAGTTCCCGCGCAGCAAGTTTGTTCGGCGCCAGCGTGTTAAGCGGTGCCGCCGGAGCCGACGGCGGTACGGGAAATGATTTGGGCATCGGCGGCGCCGGTTCGGACACGATATCCGGTGGCGACGGCGCCGATGTTCTAGTCGGTTATACGGGCGACGATTCGTTGCTCGCGGGCAACGGGAACGACAAGTTGTACGGCGGCGCTGGCAACGACAATTTGATCGGCGGTGCTGGTAACGACGTGTTGGACGGCGGAGATGGAAATGACGTTCTGACCGACGGATCGGGTACCAATATCTTGCGCGGGGGCGCCGGCGACGACACTCTGCGCTCGGATAATTATTGGGCGTCCAATACGTTTCACGGTGGTGTCGGCAACGACCGGATCGACGGTTACTGGGGGGGTGACAGGTACATTTTCGAAATCGGCGACGGCCACGATGTAATTAGGGACAACGGCTCTTATTCCTTCACTGGCGACTATGCAGACACCTTGCTGTTCGGTGATGGCATAGTGGCATCGGATATCACGGTGGTCCGGGTGAGCAGCGATCTGTTGCTCACGCATAAGAATGGTGTCGACAGCATTACGGTGAAGGATTGGTTCACATCGGCTAATCTTTGGCTGGAGAAGATAAAATTCGTTGATGGAACCAGTTGGTCGGCCCATGATTTGACCTATAAGGTCGTCCAGGCTGGTACGGATGCGGCTCAATCGCTGATCGGCGTCAGCCGTTCGAACGCGTTGATCCGGGCTGGCGGTGGCAATGACACGATTGTGTCGTCCGACGGTAACGACGAGCTGCAC